>JAIRRK010000056.1 GCA_031256015.1 Dysgonamonadaceae bacterium | reverse complement strand
ACATTGTAATTTAATCGTTATAAACGGAGATAATACCCGATTTTTATTGTTAATAACTTGTAGATACTTGTCAAGAAAAAAATTAAAAAAAGATTTGCAAACCAAAAGTTACTTTGTAGGTATACAAGAATTTTAATTTACAGGAAAAAGAAGTACAAAATTATTCTTCAATTATAAACAGTATATTTTAAATTCGCCGGAATAATCTCGAAAGAAAGTTTTTAACTTTGTATTTTATCAACGACTTGTTAATAACATCTGTTAAATAATTGGTTTATTAAACCTTAAGTGTTCTTTTGAGTGTTCATAAAAATCAAATAAGTCGGTTTTTTATTTTAATAACCAATTAAACAACTAAATTCGACATAAATTTTCAGACTTATAAACAAGTCATTATTATCATCAAATCTTTTTTTAAATTATAAAGAATAAAAATATATATAATCTATTATGGTTGATAACAATTTTCAAACTGCCGGATTTTTAAATATTCCCGTTCCGAACAATATTGACTTAATCAAAGAAATACATAAACTGAAGGAAGAAAAAAATGCAATTATCTTGGCGCACTATTACCAGAAAGCGGAAATACAAGATATTGCCGATTTTACCGGCGACAGCTTGGCCTTGGCTCAATGGGCCGCTAAAACCGATGCCGACATAATTGTTCTGTGCGGAGTGCATTTTATGGGAGAAACAGCTAAAATACTTTCTCCTGAAAAAAGGGTTTTTGTTCCGGATTTAAATGCAGGATGTTCTTTGGCTGATTCTTGTCCTGCCGATGAATTTGAGAAATTTATCCGAAAACATCCCGACCACGTTGTTATTTCGTACGTCAATACAACTGCTGCAGTGAAAACTCTGACCGATGTAGTGGTTACTTCTACCAATGCACGTCAAATTGTGGAAAGTTTTCCGCCTGAAACGAAGATTATATTCGGACCCGATAAGAACCTCGGAAATTATATTAACGGCCTTACAGGACGAAATATGGTGCTTTGGGACGGTGCTTGCCATGTACACGAACGATTTTCTTTGGAAAAAATAGTGGAACTGAAAAAACAACATCCGGATGCATTGATTTTGGCTCATCCGGAATGTAAAAGCGTGATATTGGATGCAGCTGATTTTGTAGGGTCAACTTCAGACCTATTGAAATTTGCAACTCATTCGGAAAGTAACAAATTTATAGTGGCTACCGAATGGGGAATTTTACATGAAATGAAAGAAAAGAATCCGGACAAACAATTCATACCGGCTCCTCCGAACGACAGCACTTGCGCTTGTAATGAGTGTGCTTATATGAGACTCAATACAATGGAAAAATTGTACAATTGCCTGAAATATGAGATTCCTGAAATATTTATCGACGAAAAAATAATAGAGAAAGCATCCAAGCCTATCCTTAAAATGCTGGAAATATCCGAAAAATTAGGATTGTGAACCCTTTTTACTTATCGATTAAATAATTTGTTCTTTCCAAAGCTTCGTTGATATTGCTGCAAATATTCTCTTTTCCTATTTTGTCGGTTAATCTGTTCTTTTTGAGCATCTCTTTGATTTTATCATTGACTCCCGACAAAACCAATTGTATTCCTTCTTTTTCCGACAATCGGTAGAGGCTTTCCAAGTTATGTAAACCGGTTGAGTCCATGAAAGGAACTTTTCTCATGCGAATAATGCGTATTTTCGGACGCTTTACATTTAGTTTTCGCATACTTTCCTCAAATTTATTGGCAATTCCGAAGAAGAAGGGTCCGTCTATTTCATATACTTCGACGCCTTCCGGTAAAACCAATTTATCGTTATTGGCAGTTTTTTCGGCATCCGATTGCATATTTAATTCATCGGTTACAACGGAAATGGAAGATGTTTCCGAAATTCGTTTCACCAATAAAACCATAGCCAGTAAAATACCTACTTCAATAGCAATGGTTAAGTCGAAAATAACAGTGAGGAAGAAAGTAACCAACAAAACAATGATGTCCGATTTCGGATTTTTCAATAAAGAAGTGAATATTCTCCATTCGCTCATATTATACGCCACAATAACCAATACCCCGGCAAGGCAAGCCATGGGGATGTGTTTTGTAAGAGGAACTAAAAATAGTAATATCAACAACAAAACAATGGCGTGAATAATTCCGGCAATCGGACTTCTTCCTCCGTTGTTGATGTTGGTCATTGTTCGGGCGATGGCTCCGGTTACCGGTATTCCTCCGAACAAAGGAGCCACGATATTGGCAGTTCCTTGAGCAATTAATTCGGTATTCGAATTTTGTTTATCTCCTGTTATACCATCTGCAACCGTAGCTGATAATAACGATTCGATGGCTCCCAACATGGCAATCGTAAAGGCCGGAGGAAGCAAAGCATTGATGGTTTCCCAATTAAGAGTAACCAAAGCAGGTTTCGGAAACGAAGTATTTATTTCAAATCGGTCACCGATTGTTTCTATACCCGTAACGCCGCAATAGTTTTTAAGTACATAGGCAACAATTGTCATTGCGATGATTGCTATTAATGACCCGGGTATTTTCTTAATCCATTTGGGAGAAAATACAATAATGAGAATACTCGACAAACCCATGATTAACGAAGCTACATGGATTGTTTGAGCAGCTTTAGCATAAGCTATCCATTTCGAGATAAAATCTGCCGGAACGGTTTCCATTCTTAATCCGAAAAGGTCTTTTATCTGAGTAGTGAAAATAACCAAAGCAATTCCGCCGGTGAATCCGACGATAATGGGATAGGGAATGAATTTAATAATGGTTCCCAAACGTAACAATCCCATACCGATTAACATGAATCCGGCCAGAATAGTCGCAATAACCAATCCTTCAAATCCGTATTGCTGAATGATTCCATAGACAATAATAATGAATGCACCGGTAGGCCCTCCTATCTGGACGGAGCATCCGCCTAAAAAAGAAACGATAAAACCTCCTATGATAGCCGTAATGATTCCCTGCTCGGGACTGACTCCCGATGCAATACCAAATGCAATGGCTAAAGGAAGTGCTACAATTCCGACAATGATTCCGGACATAAAATCTTTGATGAATTTCTCTTTGGAATAGTTTTTAAGAGAACCGAATAGTTTAGGTTGAAAGTCTAAACCGAGTTTGTTTAAGAAAAAGTTCATTTGAATATAAAATGAATATGATACGTTATTACTAAAACTGTTTTCGTAAAAATAAGCCGCAAAGTTACAATAAATTAAAGTAATTCATAATAACTGCGTTGAATATTTATTTGAGTGAAAAATAAATTAATGAGAAGATACCGATAAAATACGTATCTTTGTCGATTAAAAATTAATTTATATTGATACGATTATGATTTACGATTTGGCCATTATAGGCGGAGGTCCTGCCGGATACACAGCCGCCGAGGCAGCAGGAAAAAAAGGACTGAAAACCATCGTCTTTGAAAAAAGAACTTTCGGAGGTGTTTGTCTGAATGAAGGATGTATTCCTACCAAAACACTGCTTTATTCCGCTAAAGTTTATAAAACGGCAAAAGATGCTTCGAAATACGGTATTTCTTGCGACAATGTGGAGTATGACCTTTCGAAGATAATTGCAAGAAAAAATAAAGTTGTCCGTAAATTAGTTGCCGGAATCCGCGGAAAATTAACGGATGCCGAAGTCGAAACAATTGCCGGAAACGCCGAAATTAAAAGCTCGGATAACAATCAAGTAGAAATAAGTTGTAACGAAGAAACCTATATCGCCAAAAAGCTCTTGATTTGCGCCGGTTCGGAAACCGTGATACCGAATATTCCGGGCATTGCGGAAACAGCAATCTGGACGAGCAGCGAGGCTCTGGAGAATAAAGAAGTCCCCGAATCATTGATTATCGTCGGAGGAGGAGTAATCGGTATTGAATTTGCTTCTTTCTTCAATGTCTTCGGAACCAAAGTAACCGTAATCGAAATGATGGATGAAATTCTTCCGGGAATGGATAAGGAATTATCCGCGCTTCTGCGTGCGGACTTAACCAAGAGAGGAATCGATTTTCATTTGGAAACAAAAGTAACGGCTCTTCAACAGGAAGGAGAAAAACAAAAAGTGACTTTCGAAAAGGACGGAATGACCTTCGAAACGGAAACGGCTAAAATATTATTGAGTGTGGGACGTAAACCGGTTATGACCGGTTTGGGATTGGAAAACATTCAATTGGAAACTTCCCGCAACGGATTGAAGGTAAATGAATACATGCAGACTTCAGACTCGAATATCTATGCGTGCGGAGATATAACCGGATTCTCCTTACTGGCACATACAGCTGTCAGAGAAGCCGAAGTGGCGGTGGAACATCTATCGGGAAATAAAGAGAAAATGTCGTACAAAGCAATTCCCGGAGTGGTTTATACCAATCCCGAAATCGCAGGAGTAGGGAAAACGGAAGAAATGTTGCGCTCGGAAGGAATTCAATTTACGGTTAATCGATTGCCTATGGCCTATGCCGGACGATTCGTCGCGGAAAATGAGCAGGTAAACGGAGTATGTAAAATACTTAAAGGAGAAGACGGAACAATTTTGGGCGTTCATATTTTAGGAAATCCGGCTTCGGAAATTATAACAATTGCCGGAATTGCCATCGAGAAAAAGATGAAAGCGGACGAACTCAAAGCCATCGTGTTTCCTCACCCGACTGTCGGAGAAATTATTAAAGAAACGCTCTAACAATAAAACATCAACTCAAAAATGAATAAACCGGATTTTCAGAAGTTATTACCCGCTTGGCTGTTCGATTTCCTGAAAGGAATCGAAAGGCAAATTCAAAAGAGAGACTGGGAGAAAAAGGGAAAGCCATTACCTCCCGTGCATCCGATAAAGCAGGATGTTGTAACGTATTTTCAAAAACAAACAGGATACAAGGTCCTCATCGAAACCGGAACATACAAGGGACAAATGATTTATGCCCAACATAAACGGTTTAAGACAATCCATTCCGTTGAGCTGGCTGAACATTATTATAACTCGGCCGTCGAACGATTCAGGAAATTTCCGCATATTAAACTTTGGTTGGGAGATTCCTCCGACGTATTGCCGACTATCCTGGCGGATTTGAATGAAAGTGCGGTTTTCTGGCTGGACGGACATTATTCGGGCGGTTTAACCGCAGGAGGAGAACCGGGACAAAAACAATGCCCCATATACAACGAATTGGAAGCCATTTTTTCTCACGATAAGAAACATTGTATCTTAATAGACGATGCTCGGTGCTTTGTCGGAAAAGATGACTACCCGTCCATTGACGAATTGAAAGCATTTTTGGATTCGAAGAACAGAGATTATTCATTCGATAACTGTCGGGATATTATTCGCATAAACATGCTGTAAAAATACCGCCTCTCACAGTTTAAGTACAGACTTCTGTCGTTTAATTTTACTTCAAAGATGATACACAAATTTGATTTCTTGATAATCGGTTCGGGAATTGCCGGAATGAGTTACGCCCTGAAAGTAGCGGATAAAGGAAGTGTTGCCGTACTCTGTAAAACCACTTTAGAAGAAGCCAATACCTTTTATGCACAAGGAGGAATTGCTTCCGTGACGCTTCCTTACGATGATTTTGAAAAACATATTCAGGATACGTTGATTGCCGGAGACGGCCTCTGCGATAAAAAAGTAGTTGAAAAGGTAGTGCGGGAAGCTCCCGCTCAAATAGAAGAACTGATTCGGTGGGGTGTCGATTTCGATAAAGACCAAAAAGGAGATTTTGACCTCCATAAAGAAGGAGGTCACTCCGAATTTCGAATACTGCATCACAAAGACAATACAGGCGAAGAAATTCAAGTAAGTCTGATCGATGCAATCAAAAGAAATCCGAATATTCAAGTGTTCGATTATCACTTCGCCATCGAAATACTTACGCAACATCATTTGGGGCGTACAATAACGAAAGATACTCCCGATATAGAATGTTACGGAGCTTATGTTCTGCAGGAAAAAACAAATGAAATTCACACCTTCCTCTCCAAAGTAACGATGATTTGCACCGGAGGAATCGGTAACATTTATCAGACAACAACCAACCCTTTGGTGGCTACAGGCGACGGAATCGCCATGGTTTACCGCGCCAAAGGCTTGGTGAAAGATATGGAATTCGTGCAGTTTCATCCGACCGCTTTCTATAACCCGCCGGAACGCCCCTCTTTTCTAATCACGGAAGCCATGAGAGGATACGGAGCCGTTTTACGAACCAAAGACGGAGAAGAATTTATGCACAAGTACGACAAACGCAAATCGTTGGCTCCGCGCGACATCGTTGCCCGTGCGATAGACAACGAAATGAAAAGCAGCGGAAGCGATTTTGTTTATTTGGACGCCACCCTTAAAAACCCGAACGAAACCAAAAAACACTTCCCCACCATTTACGAGAAATGTTTAAGTGAAGGAATTGATATTACAAAAGATTATATTCCCGTGGCACCGGCGGCGCACTACCTTTGCGGAGGTATTGCCGTTGACACGAACGCGAAAACAACAATCAATCGATTGTATGCCGCCGGCGAGTGCGCTCGAACCGGATTGCACGGTGCCAATCGGCTAGCCTCCAATTCGCTGATTGAAGCCATCGTTTACGCCGATGCGGCAGCCAAGCACTCCATGGCTCATTTGAATCAATACGCTTATAACGAAGAAATTCCCCTGTGGAACGATAAAGGAACTTCCCTGACCGAAGAAATGATATTGATTACTCAAAGCGCAAAAGAAGTCGGGTCGATTATGAGCAATTACGTCGGCATCGTTCGTTCGAACTTACGATTGGAGCGCGCATTGAAGCGACTGAACATCATTTACGAAGAAACCGAAAACCTGTTTGTCCGGTCCGTAGTTTCAAGAGATATATGTGAACTGAGAAACATTATCAATGTAGGTTATCTGGTTATTAAGCACGCCATGGCCCGAAAAGGGAGCAGAGGCCTCCATTATACCATCGATTATCCCCCGAAATAAACTCCGAGGCGTTGCCGTTGCGCCGTTCATCCCGGCATTACTTACCGGTTGTATTTGAATTACAATTCTAATTACAATCCAATTACAATTCTAATTGTAATCTCATTGCAATACCCATTGCAATGTAAATACAATTCTAATTTGT
>JAIRRK010000201.1 GCA_031256015.1 Dysgonamonadaceae bacterium | reverse complement strand
ATCAATATCGCGGAAATTTCCCAATCCGGAGTGCATGGTAACGAAAGCGAGTTGGCAACCTTTGATTTCCAAACGTTTCAGCAGTTCGCGACTGAAATGCAACGAAGCGGCGGGAGCAGCAACGGCTCCTTCGTATTTGGCAAAAATGGTTTGATACCGATCGGAATCTTCCGGAAGGGTCTGTCTTTTAATGTATATGGGTAGAGGCGTTTCTCCCTGCGCAAACAATGCTGCTTTAAATTCGTCGTGAGGGCCGTCATAGAGGAAGCGTAACGTTCTTCCTCGCGAAGTGGTATTATCAATTACTTCAGCCACTATCGAATCGTCTTCTCCGAAATAAAGTTTATTTCCTATTCTTATTTTACGGGCGGGATCGACTAAAACGTCCCATAATCGGGACTCTTCATTCAACTCGCGCAGGAGAAAGACTTCAATTCTTGCGCCTGTTTTTTCCTTGTTTCCGTAGAGTCGGGCGGGAAAAACCAGCGTATCATTAAAGACAAAAGTATCTTGGTCATTAAAATAGTGGAGGACATCCTTGAATACTTTGTGTTCAACTTTTCCTGTATCACGATGAATGACCATCAATCTCGATTCATCCCTGTTTGGTGCGGGATGCGATGCTATCAATTCTTGAGGCAGATTAAACCTAAATTTAGAAAGTTTCATTTTGTATTATTGTTTTTATTTATCTAAAATCTCATCAAAAGTATCCATGTCGATGCAATTGTCCTCTGTGATTTTTCCTATTCGGGTTCGTTTCAGGGCAATCAGATGCGCTCCGGAGTCGAGCATTTGCCCTATATCGCGAGCCAAAGCTCGAATATAAGTCCCTTTACTGCAAACGATACGAATTTCTATTTCTTCTTGTTTATACGACAATAATTCAATAGCATCAATGACCAACAATTTGGGTTTCAATTGAACATCTATTCCTTTTCTTGCCAGTTCGTACGCTCTTTCTCCTTTGATTTTGCAGGCGGAAAAAGCAGGCGGAATCTGTTCGATTCGGCCGATAAATTTAGAAAGAGTTTCCTCCACCGAATTTTTTGTAATATGATTTATTTCATATTGCCGGTCAATTGCCGTTTCCAAATCAAACGAGGGAGTTGTTGCTCCTAAACGAAGCGTGGCAACATATTCTTTTGTTTGATATTGAAATTCTTCTATTCTTTTCGTGGCCTTTCCCGTGCAGATAATCATTACTCCTGTTGCAAGAGGGTCTAACGTACCTGCATGACCGACCTTTAATTTTTTTATATTTAATCGGCGACAAATCTTATATCGAACTTTATTGACTAAATCGAAAGAAGTCAGATAAAGCGGCTTATTGAAATACAAAATTTCTCCGTTCTGAAAATCCATATTTAATTACCAAAGAGCGAAAAAACCGTGATAGTCAGACCTGCAATAATACAGTAATACGCAAAATAGACTAATTTTCCTTTTTTGACTATGTTGAGCATCCACTTACAAGCGATGGCACCGGAAACAAATGCCGCGATGAATCCTATCGTCAAAGCTCCGGCCGAGATACCCGATTCGGCGGAAGAAAATCCTCCTTTTAACAAGTCGAGAAAAGCTTCTCCCAAGATGGGAATGATAACCATCAAAAAAGAAAATTCGGCGATGCGTTCTTTTTTGATTCCCAATAATAACCCGGTAGAAATGGTAGCTCCTGAACGCGATAATCCGGGCAAAACCGCACATGCCTGCGATAAACCGATAATCAAAGCGTCTTTGAAGGAAATATTCTTTTTGGGTCGGGGTTTTGCGTAATACGAAAACAGCAATAAGGCTGCCGTAACCAATAGCATGATTCCCACAATAGTGAGTCCGCTTCCGAAAATATCTTCCACGTAGTCTTTGAAGAAAACGCCGACAATACCGACCGGTATCATGGAAACAATGATTTTTGCGAAATATTGTGTTTCTTCATTCCAATTGAATTTGAATATTCCCTGAATAATGATTACGATTTCTTTCCATAACACAACCAGCGTACTTAAAACCGTGGCTGCATGAACTGCCACTGCGAAAGTAAGGTTTTCCTCTCCGCTCAACCCGAACAATGCGCTTCCAATTGCAAGGTGTCCGCTGCTGCTGATGGGCAAATATTCCGTAAAACCTTGTATAATTCCCAGTATCAAGGCTTGTAGCCACGTCATTTCTTCCATTAAGACAATTTATTTTTGGTGTTGGATGTATCTTTCGGTTTCTTCAGTATCGCATAAATGACGGAGAAAAACCCGGTCATAATAACTATCGGAGCGACTAATAAACGCCTCTTGTCAAAAATACGAGGATCGAAACCGGTTTCTTCGGTTGTTTTTCCTCCGTATAACAATACGAATCCGATAATAATTATCAGGATAGAGACAGCCAAAAGAATAAAGTTTTCTTTGCCGAAGGCATATTGATTATTTTTCATTTATCATAAATATTTAGAGTTTTTATTTACATTCTGTAAAGATCATCCACTTTAGCACTGATGTATTTATTTACAGCAAGATAAGTTGCTAAAATAGAAGTAATGACACCCGACAGAATAACGCTTCCGAATACGATTGCAAGGGTTTTAATATCAAATAATAATCCGTCGATTTGATTAACCATGCTGTTTGAAATATAATATATCAGCCAGTACAGCAATCCTACGGCTATTAATCCGGCTATTAATCCCGACCATATATTCGATACGATAAACGGTTTACGGATAAAGCTTTTATTGGCTCCGACCAATTGCATCGTATAGATAATGAATCGTTTGGAGTAAACCATTAATCGAATGGTATTGCTGATTAAAGCGAAAGAAATAAACAACAAGGGTATTATAATAAGAATCAAGACAAATCCGATTTTAGTTGTGTTTTCGTTCAGTTTTTGCATTAATTCTTTCCGATGTTCAATTTCTGTAATATCGTTCGGGTAAAGCGACAAAAACTGCTCTATTACTTTGATGCTGTCGGGATGTACATATTCCGAATTTAGATTCATCTGAATGATGGAGGGCAACGGATTGACATCTAAAAAGCCTTGCGAATTTTCACCCAATTCCGGTTCCAGATTTTTCAACGCTTCGTCTTTGGATATATAAACCGTTGATTTAGAAAAGGGAGCCGCATTGATTTTTCTTTGCAGATTTCTTATTTGGCTTTCAGTGATGTTGTCACTTAGAATAATATCGACCGTTAACTGTTCTTTAATGGCATGGGATAATTTATTGGCAAAGAGAAATAAAAGAATGAGCAACCCAAAAATAAACAGCACAAAAGTAATACTGACGGTAGACGTAACTCTTGCATTGATAAATGTACCGGGAGAAAGTTTTCTTCTTTTTTTCATGCTTTATCTATTGAATAGCTTGCGAAATCACACCATTCCCAAGTTGCGTGCAAAGCTACAAATTATTTGTGGAAGTTTCGTTTTTCTTTTGTCGATATAATAAAGAAATTAAATTATTTTAATATCAATTGTTTCAATTCAAGCACGGCCTCTTTCATGTTTTTCTTTTCAGATAGCAGACGAATAAATTTACTTCCGATAATGGCGCCGGAGGCATTGTCGAAGGCTGATTGCAAGGTTGCTTTGTTGGATATTCCAAATCCGATGAGACAGGGATTCTTTAATCTCATTTGGTTTATTTTCCGAAAATAGTTCTGCTTTTTATCATCGAAGCTTTTTTGTTCTCCTGTTGTGGACGCCGAAGAAACCAAATAAATAAAGCCATCGGTATTTTCATCAATCAACCGCACTCTTTCTTCTGATGTTTCGGGAGTTACCAGCATAATCATTTTCAGATTGTATTTTTCCGTAACGGTTTTGTAATCCTTCAGATAATCGTTAAACGGAAGGTCCGGAATAATCATTCCCGAAATGCCGGTGTTTTGACAATCCATGCAAAATTTTTCGAATCCGTACTGCATAATCGGATTGAGATAGCCCATCATGATAAGAGGAATTTTCACTTTATCTTTCACGGCAGCTAATTGACTAAACAGTGTTTTCAGGTTCATTCCGTTGCGGAGAGCCGTTGCACTGCTTTCCTGAATGGCCGGTCCGTCGGCCATCGGGTCGGAAAAAGGAATCCCGACTTCAACTAAATCGATTCCGGCCGACTGTAATTCCGATATGATTTCGGTTGTGTCGTTTAATTGAGGAAATCCGGCCGTGAAATAAATGGATAAAATCTCTTTTTGTTTTTCTTGAAATAATTTATTTATCTTGTTCATAATGGATTATTTAATATGTTGAACGAATTTGTTTAATTTTTTTATGTCTTTCAAACCGGGAGACAGTTCAAACCGACTATTCAAATCGATTCCGGCGAATGCCGGATGCTTTATGTTTTTAATCCTGTCGGTATCGCTTTCATTGATTCCTCCGCTTAAAATAAAAGGAATATTTCCTTGATAAAAGGACAGGATTTCCCAGTCGAACTTCCTTCCGGAACCTCCGTATTGAGCGGTTTTTGTGTCGAACAGAAAATAATCGATTTGGTTTTCATAAAGCTTTGTCGGATTAAAATCTTCGGGAACTTCAATCGAGAACGCTTTAATCAGTTTAATGTCGTTCTGTTTCAGCGATTGACAAAACTCCGGAGATTCATTTCCGTGCAGTTGAACAATATCCAACGAATAACGATAAACGGCTTCTTGTATCTTCTCGATGGAAGCATCGACAAAAACACCGGTTCGCCGGATTTCCGGATTGATTGTTTTCATTACATCCGGAGATAAATTGTCGATGTACCGAGGCGATTTATCATAAAATACGAATCCCATCATATCAATCGGTAATTGATTCACTTCTTTGATATTATCGGGATATTTCATTCCGCAAACTTTTATCTTCATCTGATTTGTTTTATAAAACGGTTCAAGGTTTGCGCCGGATTCTCTGTTTTCATAAAGGTTTCTCCCATGAGAAATCCCTTGAAACCTTCCGGACGTAATTGCATCATAATCTGAGGGTCGGATAATCCGCTTTCCGATATTTTGAGAAATGATTCCGGAATCTTCTTTGAAAGATTAATCGTATGCTGAATATCCGTCTTGAATGTTTTCAAATCACGATTATTGATGCCCACAACATCTATATTCGGATGAATATGTTCCAGTTCTTCTTCGTTGTGAATTTCGAGCAACACTTCCATTTCCAAGCTGTGAGCGATGTTTGCAAATCGATAAGATTGGTCCGGATGAAGGCAAGCTGCAATCAGCAGAATAATGTCGGCACCGATTGCTTTCGACTGGTAAACTTGATATTCGTCCACAATAAAATCTTTCCGAAGCAGTGGAACGGCAGAAATGGTATTCCGAGCAATCTTAAAATCGTTGAATGACCCTCCGAAAAACATGCTGTCTGTCAAACAAGAAATAGCTGCCGCTCCGTTTCTTTCGTATCCGGAAACGATAGATTCAACATCAGCATTCGGATGAATCTGACCTTTTGACGGCGATTTCCGTTTAAACTCGGCGATGATTCCCGTTTCCGATTCGGACAGTGCTTTTTTGAATGAAATCACTTCCCGCTTTTGTCTGTTTAATAAACCTTTCAGGTAAGTCAACGGAATGGCTTCTTTCTGTTGGGCGACTTCTTTGTGTTTGTTTTCGCAAATTGTTTCAAGTATATTCATCTTATTGACGGTTTATTTCCAAGAACCGGATAAGCGTTTGTAGGGCTTTTCCCGATTCCAACGATTCTTTTGCTTTTTGAATACACGTATTGAAGTCGAAAGATGAATCGCAAGTCTGAATGGCTGTTGCCGCATTGATTATAACGACGTTCTTTTGAGCTTCGGTTGCCTGATTATTCAAAACCCGGTCAAATATTTTTGCGGCTTCTTTCGGACTGTTTCCTCCGTACAGTTCTTCGGGAGCAATCTTCTTAAATCCCAAATCTTCGGGATTGTAGATGCTTTCTTCGTGCTTATTGATTATTTTGAATGTATCGGTAAGAGAAATCTCGTCGTATCCGTCCAAGCTGTGAACAATGGAAAAATCGTGTCCGCTTTCCTGATAAATGTAATTATACAAGCGAGCCATTTTCAAATCGTACACTCCCAAGACCTGACGTTTGGGAATAATCGGATTGACAATCGGCCCCAAAATATTGAAGAAAGTCCTTACGGCCAACGATTTTCTGACAGGTGCCACTGTTTTTAACGCCAAATTGAAAAGGGGCGCATGCAGATAAGCTATGTTTGTTTCCTCGACGGATTGTTTGTGGATATTCATGTCTTGAGTGAATTTCACACCGTGTTCTTCCATTACATTGGAGGCTCCACTGATTGATGTTGCTCCATAATTTCCGTGTTTCACCACTTTATATCCGGCTCCGGCGGTCACGAAACAAGCGGCCGTTGAAATGTTGAATGTGTTTTTTCCGTCTCCTCCCGTGCCTACAATATCGACCGGATTATACTCTTTTAATTCTTCGACCGGAACTCGCATTTCCAGCAGCGCATCTCTGAATCCCAGTATCTCGTCAACACTGATGCTGCGCATAAAATAAACGGTAATGAAAGCTGCAATCTGACTCTCATTGTACTTTCCTTGAGCCATATTGCTCAAGATTGCTTTGGCTTCTTGTCGATTCAAATATTGATGTTCAAATAAACGACTTAATATTTCTTTCATGTGATTTAGTGATTTAAAAACTGTTTGATTATTTCTTTTCCGTCAGGAGTTAGAATTGATTCGGGATGAAACTGAACACCGTGAATGTCGTGTGTTTTATGTTTCAATGCCATAATTTGTCCGTTTTCGTCTGTGGCGGTGATTTCCAATTCATTCGGGAAACGATGCTTGTCAACCGTCCACGAGTGATACCTGCCTGCCAAAGGGCGTTTCGGTAAAGTTTCGAAAATGTAGTCCCCTGATACAATCTCTATCGGAGTGGCAACTCCGTGATAAACATCTTCCAGATTGATTAATTGTCCTCCGAAACTTTGAGCAATCGCCTGATGTCCCAAGCAGACTCCGAGAATGCTTTTCTTACCGGCATACCGCTCGATTAAAGGAAGCAGTAAACCCGCCTCTTCGGGGATGCCCGGTCCCGGAGAAAGAATGATTTTATCGTATCGGTCAATCTCTTCGAGACTGATTTTGTTATTGCGAAATACATCCGTGTTGTCGTAACCGAGTTCTCCAACCAGATGAACCAAGTTATACGTGAACGAATCGTAGTTATCGAAAATAAGAATCTTCATAATGTATGAATCTGCATATCAGTATTGGCGCGCCGGCCGTTAGTTAATAATCTCTTCCGCAGCATCGATGGCTTTTTTTAATGCTCCCAATTTGTTATTCACTTCCTGAAGTTCCGATTCTTCGTTGGAACGGGAAACGATTCCGGCTCCGGCCTGATAGTAGAGCTTGTTGTTTTTACTTACGAATGTGCGGATGGTTATGGCTTGATTCAAATCACCGTTCAAGCCGATATAGCCTATACAACCTCCGTATATGCCTCTGTTATGAGGCTCGATGTCTCGGATTAATTCCATCGCTCTTACTTTGGGAGCTCCCGAAAGCGTTCCCGCCGGAAACGTGTCGGCGAATATCTTGATGGTGTTGCTTCCTTCTTTCACTTCTCCTATCACCCGCGAAACCAAATGAATGACATGAGAATAATACTGTATTTCTTTATAAAATCCGAGATGTACATTCCGAGTGTTTTTGCTTAAATCGTTTCGTGCCAAATCGACCAGCATCACGTGTTCGGCGTTTTCTTTCGGGTCTTCCAGTAACTTTTGGGCCAGCTCTTTGTCTTTTTTATCTTCTCCGGTTCGTTTGAAAGTTCCGGCTATCGGGTCGATGTAAGCTTTCCCTCCGGATATTCCGCAATGAATTTCCGGACTGGACCCGAAAACACGAAACGAACCGAAATCGAAATAGAATAAATAAGGCGACGGATTGATGGAACGTAATGCCCGGTAAACTTTAAAGTCATCGCCCGAAAAGGCTTGAGAATAACAGCGCGAAAGAACAATTTGGAAAACATCGCCCCGTTTGCAGTGTTTGATTCCCTCTTTAACCATCTCTTTGTATCCGGAGTCGGGAGTAAAGGATTGTTCTTCTCCCTTAACCGAAAAGTTATAGGAAGCATAATTGCGGTTATTCAAAATTCCCGAAATGTGATTCAGTCGGCTTTCGTCTCCTTCTATTTGATTTTCGACGATTGTCATTTCATTCTTGAAATGATTGACTACAATAATGAATCGATAAAAGATATAAACCATGTCCGGAACCGAAATAACGGGAGGCGTCGGCTTCTTCGGATTAATATCTTCGAAGTATTGTACCGCATCGTAAGAGGTGTAGCCGAACAAACCGTTGAATCCGGTTGTATTGCGGTTTTCTTTGATTTCGAACGAGTGAATGAAATCGTTTAGCAGTTGAGGTATATTCCCTGCCGGTATTTTTTCGACACTGCGGTCGGGGAAAGTTATTTGCGTTTGATGGTCGGTCACTTCAAACCGGGCGAGCGGGTCGATGCCGATAAACGAGAAAGAGTTTTCGTTTCCGTGATAGTCGGACGATTCCAGCAGTACCGATTCCGGATAAACATCGCGAACTTTCAGGTAGATGCTCACCGGCGTTTGCAAGTCGGCCAATATCGACTTGCTTTGTACGTTTACAGTTGTCTTTTTCATATCTTCGTTGTTATTTTAGGATTGTTTGTTGTATTAATATAGGTTTCCATATCTTTATCTCCTCTTCCGGAAAGGCATAAGACAATCACATCGTCGGGGTTGAATTGTTTTTTCTTCAATATTCCCAAAGCATGAGCCGATTCCAGTGCCGGGATGATTCCTTCCAGTTGTGTTAATTCCATTGCGGCATCCAATGCCTCGTCGTCATCGACGGCCAGAACTTCCGAGCGTTTATGCTTAGCCATGTTTGCGTGCATCGGTCCGACTCCCGGGTAATCCAATCCGGCCGAGATGGAGTACGGTTCCTCTATTTGTCCGTCTTCGGTTTGCATCAATAAGGTTTTTGCGCCGTGAATAATTCCTGTCGTTCCCAGATGAATGGTAGCGGCCGATTTTCCCGAATCGATTCCTTTTCCGCCTGCTTCGGCAAGAAGAATACGAACCGCTCTGTTATCCATGTATTCGTAGATTGTCCCGGCGGCATTGCTTCCGCCGCCCACACAGGCAATAAGGTAATCCGGATATTCTCGGTGTTCCTTTTCCGTCAGTTGTTTTTTAATCTCCTTGCTGATTACCGATTGCAGGCGGGCAACCATATCGGGATAAGGATGCGGCCCCACGGTTGAGCCGATAACATAGTACGTATCGGCCGGATGAGAACACCAATCGCGGATAGCCTCGTTGGTTGCATCCTTCAGGGTTCTGTTTCCGCTGATGACCGGAACGACTTCCGCTCCGAGCATTTTCATTTTTTGTACATTCAGATGTTGCCGTTCCACATCCGTTTCACCCATATAAACGATGCACTTCATATTCATCAGGGCGCACACCGTAGCTGTGGCAACACCATGCTGTCCGGCTCCGGTTTCGGCTATGATGCGGGTTTTACCCATTTCTCGGGCCAGCAGAATTTGTCCGATTGCATTGTTTATCTTATGAGAGCCGGTATGATTCAAATCTTCCCGTTTCAGATAGATTTTACAGCGATACTTTTCCGAAAGTCTGCGGGCATGATAGAGTGGCGAAGGACGCCCGGCATAATCGGCAAGCAATCGGTTGTACTCGTGTTGAAACCGGGTATCGTTAATGATTTTTTTGTAGGCATTTCGCAACGTTTCCACGTTGTTATAGAGGATTTCGGGAATATAAGCTCCGCCGAAGTCTCCGAAATAACCATCGTTGTTTACATGAAATGTTTCTCGCATTATAATTTATTTTTTTTTGAATTGATTACTAAAAAAAAAGGCCGATTGTGAGTACAACCGGCCTTGCATATATATGAACTTCTCCTAAATTAACAGTGCACGACAATTCCACTCACTCTTTTGCTTGAGAATAAGCGCCACCACCAAAAATTATTATCAGTTGATTGAATTATCATTGTTTTTTCTTTTTCGAGTTGCAAATATATACATTTATTTTTTATACACAAATAAAAACGGCAATATTCATTCAAAAAATTGCATAAAAGCAACTATTGCGTCGAGTAATAATTTTTACCTTGATGAAGAATATTTTGTTTGAAACAGGTTTAT
>JAIRRK010000196.1 GCA_031256015.1 Dysgonamonadaceae bacterium | reverse complement strand
TTACATTTTATTAGAAAATCCGGAAAGAACGTCATTTTCACAAATCACCGGAAGGGCAGAATTTTTTACCCACATTTGGAAAGAATATTGTTACGCCGAGTAAGCGTTAGGAGCAATGACTCTATTTGTACAAATAACGTTTTATACTTTTTTTGGGTGTTTTCTCAAATTCGGAGGGAAAAAGTTCTATTTCCGAAATTTTCTCGTACGAAGCAACCATTTTATTCAAATGTTCTTTGTTTTCGTTCATTATTATTGTGAGGTTTTCATGCGAAATTCCCTTTTCATCCACGGCATCGTAATCCGGATAAACCAGGGCAACTAATTTACCGTTCCGCTCAACCAGAAGACTCTCCAACACAAATGGAAGATTATCCAGTTTGGCTTCGATTTCTTCCGGATAGATATTTTGTCCGTTAGCACCTAAAATCATACTTTTCGACCTTCCTCGAATGTACACATTGTTTTCTTTATCGATTGTTCCCAAGTCTCCGGTTTTCATCCATCCATCTTCCGTAAAGACATCGCTTGTGGCTTTTTCGTTTTTATAATATCCCAGCATAACGTTTTGTCCTTTTACCTGAATTTCCCCGGCCATATTATAAGGATCCTCGGAATCGATTCTCACGTTCATGCAAGCTAAAACTTTTCCGCATGAATGAGGAACAAAGCGAGGATAAAGAGAAAAGCTGATGAGCGGTGCACATTCTGTCATTCCGTATCCGACGGATACAGGAAATTCAATTTTAAGTAAGAACTGTTCGACTTCGCTATTCAAAGGCGCTCCGCCTACGATAACTTGATGAAATCTTCCTCCGAAAGCATCAATCAGTTTTTTTCTTATTCGGGAATAAATCGTTCTGTCCAAAAAAGGGACATTCAAAGCCAATTTCATTGCTTTTTTTGTCAACAAAGGAAGAATCATTTTTCGATATATTTTCTCTAAAATAAGCGGAACGGCGATAATCAAAGCCGGTTTGATTTCATCGAAAGCTTTTAAAAGGATTTTGGGTGACGGAGTTTTGCCTAATAAAGTAATATCACATCCTTCCGAAAGAGCGTAAAGAAACTCGAACGCGGCTCCATAAGTATGAGCCAGAGGAAGAAACGAAATCATTTTATCTCCTCTCATAAGATTGATTTCATGATGAGCAAAAACGATATTCCCCAACAAATTGTTTCCCGTGATCATGACTCCTTTACTGAAACCGGTTGTTCCGGAAGTATAATTCAAAACCATAATCCGGTCGTCGGGAATGTCCGTGTATTTTATGTCATCCGGGCCGAATCCTTTCGGGTATTTTTTATTCCATTTTTCGTCGAACTTTTGTGCTAAAGAATCAATATTTGCTCCCTTGCGTTGATACTGTAGTCCAAAATCGGTTAATGACAAGATGCCTCTTAATCCGGGTAATTTTTCTTCTTCCAAGCTTTCACGAATCAAGTCGGATGAAAAAAGTAATACCGAATCGGAATGATTAATGATATGATGTACATCGTTGGGATTAAAATCCTGAAGTATAGGCACAATGACGGCTCCATAGGTGATGGTTGCCATGTAAGCGATACACCATCGGGATGTATTTTTTCCGATTAAGGCAATTTTATCGCCTTTTCGTATCTTATATTCGGCGAAAAGAATGTGCAATTTTTCTATTTCTTCCGCTAATTCACCATAAGTGAAAGCGGTTTCTGTTGCGTAATCGTTGAGAGCCGGGAGGTCAAAATTATTTTTGAAACTTTCTTCAAACAGTTTAATGAAGTTATCTTTATTCACAGAACACTTTTATTGGTTTGGCGCAAAAATAAACAAAAAAGCTTATTGAAGAGCGTACTCTTTACTTTATTTTGGTTAAAAAGGCGTTTCGGAATCGGGTTGAATACCCAAATCTACTCTCTCATAAGATTTTTCGGCAGGGATTAAATCGATTTGACTGCTTATACGTGATTGGTATTCAGCAATAATCTGATCTTCGTCCGGATTCTGAAAACGAACATATTCGCTTTTGAAACTCAACAGCACATCACCGGTTGAGCCGTTCCTGTGTTTTGCAATAATAATTTCAGCTTTTCCTCTTAAATCGTTTCCGTGACTGTCTTCCAATATCTTGTAGTATTCCGGACGATGGATAAAGCAAACTAAATCAGCATCTTGTTCTATTGCTCCCGACTCGCGTAAATCCGAGAGTTGAGGTCTTTTGGCTTCCGGGCCGTCTTTAACGGAACGATTTTCCACACTACGATTTAACTGAGAAAGGGCAATGATAGGGATATTTAATTCTTTAGCTAATCCTTTTAATGAACGGGAAATAATACTTACTTCCTGTTCCCGGCTTCCGAAATTCATTCCGCTTGCGTTCATCAATTGCAAGTAATCGATAACGATACATTTAACTTTATGTTCTTTGACTAACCGGCGGGCTTTTGTTCTCAGTTCGAATACGGATAAACTGGGAGTATCATCTACAAAGATGGGAGCATCGTAGAGCGGTTTTACTTTTTGATCAAGTTGTTGCCATTCATATTGTTGCAATTGTCCGCTTTTAATTTTTTCTCCGGGAATTTCCGTTACGTTAACAATTAACCGATTGACTAATTGTACATTCGACATTTCCAACGAGAAGATAGCAACCGGAATATTGAAGTTAACCGCCATATTTTTGGCCATGGATAACACAAAAGCTGTTTTTCCCATTGCCGGACGGGCTGCAATAATAACCAAATCGGAATTTTGCCATCCGGACGTAATTTTATCCAAATCTCTGAATCCGGTTTGCAATCCGCTCAAACCGTCTGTTCTTTTGGATGCCTCAGCCATTAAGTCGATAGCTTCCCGGATAATCGGATTAATAGCCGTAAAATCTTTCTTCAGATTTCGTTGAGATATTTCGTACAACTGGCCTTCCGCTTCTTGCATTAAATCATCCACATCGTTTGTTTCATCAAAAGCTTTACCGGCAACCATTGAAGAAAAAGAGATGAGATTTCGTGCTAAAGCTTTTTGAGCGACAATGCGTGCATGATACTCCAAGTGGGCACTTGAAACTACTTTTTGAGAAAGTTGAGCTATATAAGAAACGCCTCCGACTGCTTCCAGATCTCCTGTTTTGCGAAGTTGCTCGACAACGGTAAGCATATCGATTGGCTTTTGTTGCAGAGCCAAACTTTGGATTGCCAAAAATATTAATTCATGGCTTTTATCATAAAAACTATCCGAATATAAAATATCATTGATAATAGAATAAGCATCTTTTTCAATCATCAAAGCTCCCAAAATAGCTTCTTCCAATTCTCGCGCCTGCGGTTGAATCCGGCCTGTTTCTTCGCTTGTGGTAATTGTTTTTTTATTGCTCGACTTGCTTTTCGGAGTTGATTTTTCTATCGCCATTATTCCATTATTTTATTTCTTCGGGACACAAAAATAGTAAAATAAAGACAGCATCTCCGAAAACAAAAAGTTAAACTATAAACATATTGTTAACAAGAGACTACAATGACTGTTAATTAATTTCAGGTATCATGTCAATCCGAATTTGGTGTCTTCCCCCTTCAAACGGAGTATTCAGAAAAACATCGACCATTTTTTGAGCTTGATCCATGGAGAGAAAACGTCCCGGAAGAGCTAGAACATTTGCATCGTTATGCAATCGGGCCAATCGGGTTATTTCCTCATCCCAACACAAGGCAGAACGTATTTCCGGATGTTTATTCAGTGTCATGTTAATGCCGTTTCCGGTTCCACAAACGGCAATTCCGCAGGAAACTTCTTTCTTCGCAACGGCTTCCGCCAATTTGTGTCCGAAGAGAGGATAATGAACACTTTCGGTTGTATATGTTCCGTAATCGATATACGGAATTTCTTTTTCATCCAACAAAACCCGAATAAATTCTTTTAATTCATAACCCGCATGATCCGAGGCAAGTCCGATAATTTGATGTTTCATTACAACATTTTTTTAATTTGTTTGTAAATATTTTCTCCGGTAAAACCGAGTTTTTCGTCCAGTACTTTAAAAGGAGCCGAATATCCGAACGATTCCAATCCCCACACCACTCCATTACTTCCGACCAATCCTTGAAGGTTTACCGGAAGTCCGGCCGTTAATCCGAATACTTTTTTACCGGGTGTGATTACGGAATCTTGATATTCTTGAGTTTGATTTCTGAATAATCCTTCCGAAGGAACGGATACTACCCTGACTTTTACACTTTCTTTTCTCAATAAAGTTGCTGCCTCTATTAAAGTCGACACTTCCGAGCCGGAAGCCAGCAGAATAATGTCTGCATTTTCGTCATCTTGAACAACATATCCTCCTTTTGCCGCTTGCAACGCCTCTTTGAAACGATTTTCTTCAACCGAAGGAATATCCGCCACATTCTGACGAGATAAAATCAATCCGGTAGGCGTATCGGTATTTTCCATAGCCAATTTCCATGCAACAGTAGTTTCACTTCCATCGGCCGGGCGAAGTACCAACATCGAATTTTTTCCTTTATGGTTCTTCAATTTTTCCATCAAACGGATTTGAGCTTCTTGTTCCACCGGTTCGTGAGTAGGACCGTCTTCTCCTACACGAAAAGCATCGTGTGACCAAATATATTTGACCGGAAGCTGCATCAAAGCCGCCATGCGAATGGCCGGTTTCATGTAGTCGGAAAAGACGAAAAACGTTCCACAAGCAGTGAAGACTCCTCCGTACAAGGCAATTCCGTTACAAATACAAGCCATGGTTAATTCCGAAACGCCGGCATGAAGAAATCCGCCGGACATGTCGTTTTTTTCCATTGCTTTGGTATTTTTAAGAAACCCGTCTGTTTTGTCCGAATTAGAAAGATCGGCAGAAGAAACAATCATGTTTTCGACCTTTTCGCTCAGGTAACCCAAAATGTTGGCCGAAGCCCCTCTCGTCGGTTGATTTGGCTTTTGTTTCACATTTTCCCAATCCAATTCAGGTAATTCGCCTTTTAACCAAGAATTTAATTTGGAAGCCGTTTCCGGATTTTCAGCCGCCCAAGCTTCCTCTTCTTTTAAGCGTTGATTGACCATCTCTTTTAGTTCTTTTTTCCTGTTTGCGTATAAATCAATGGCTTCCGGAAATATTTGGAACGGATCATCCGGATTTCCTCCTAAATTTCGGATTGTTTTTTCGATGGAAGCTCCTGCGGCACTCAAAGGTTGTCCGTGTGTCGAGCATTGTCCTTCAAAAGAAGTTCCATCCGGCAAGACAACGCCTTTTCCCATTATTGTTTTTCCGATAATCAGGGTTGGACATTCTTTCTCCTTGATGGCTTGCTGTAAAGCTTGACGGATTTCCAAAGGGTTATTTCCGTTAATTTCCATTACTTTCCAACCCCAAGCTTCGTATTTCATTTTCACGTTTTCGCTGGTCACGGCATCGACAGCGGTCGAAAGTTGAATATCATTCGAGTCGTAGAACATTATCAGGTTATTTAATCCCAAATGTCCTTCGATACGCCCGGCTCCCTGAGAAATTTCTTCCTGAATTCCACCGTCGGAAATGAACGTGTAAATTTTTTGATTGGAGGTTTTTTTTGTCTTTGCCTGTAAAAATTTTGCGGCAATGGCCGCTCCGACAGCATAAGTATGCCCTTGTCCGAGTGGTCCGGATGTATTTTCTATTCCGTGCAATACATCCACTTCCGGATGTCCGGGAGTGATACTTTTCCATTGCCTGAATTGTTTTAAATCCTCAATGGTATATTTACCTGCCAAAGACAGTACCGAATACAACATGGGAGACATGTGTCCGGGATCTAAATAAAACCTGTCTCTGTCGGGCCAAGCCGGATTTTCAGGGTCATAAACTAAAAATTCACTGTATAAGACATTGATAAAATCAGCACCTCCCATCGCTCCGCCGGGGTGTCCCGATTTCGCTTTTTCGACCATTGCGGCCGATAATATTCGAATGTTATTTGCAACTCGATCCAATACTTTAATGCCGTTCATGTAACGTTTTTATATTAATTTATATGCACTTTATTTTCCGATACAAATATAAATATATTACGGAATTAACCGAATAAAAATTAAAAAGAACTTCATATTTCATACTAAAAAAAACAGGGTGCCTCAATTTTAGATGAAACACCCTGTTCTCGATCTTTTTCCAAGATTACTTTCTGATTCCTAATTCTTTAATAATAGAACGATATCTTTCGATATCTCTATCTTTTAAGTAGTTTAATAAACGACGACGTTTACCAACCAACATTTTCAGGGATCTTTCCGTACTATAATCTTTCTTATTTAACTTGAGATGCTCAGTTAAATGCGAAATACGGTAGGAAAACAATGCTATCTGAGCTTCCGGTGAGCCGGTATCAGTGTTAGACTTTCCGTACTTTGCGAAGAGTTCTTGTTTCTTTTCTGAATCTAAATACATGATAAAGAATTTATTTATATAAATAGGTTTAAATCGACGGCAAAGGTAATATAAATAATTAAATAACAAAATTTTCAACAGGATAAAATAACAAAATATATCGGGAATATAAATAATTACGGAAAGTAATGAAATAATTACGGGAAAAATGAGTTTGTTATAAAGTGATTTGTCGTTTCTTTAATAAAAATCCGAAATGAATAAATTAATTCAGAACAATATCCGGTTTTGTTGTTTGATTCTTTTTTCCGTTCTCACATTCAGTTGTTCCGGAAATAAAACTCCCAACGCCGATGATTCGGCTTTCAAGATTATCCGTTTTGATAACGAATTATACCGTTATTTGAACGATAAAAAAAATAACTCATTTTTGTCTGAGCATTTTTTATTTTTGAATGAATACGGAGAGAAAATAATCCACACAGGGCGTCCGGATTCTTTGGGATTCGAAACTCGTTTGAACAATTTTTTTTCAGAGCCTACTTTAATGAGCTTATACAAGGATGAACAAGAAAAATTCGCGGACATAACGGAAATAAACATTGAATTATCCCAAAGTTTGGCACTGTTTTTTGATCATTTTCCGGAAATTAAAAAACCTCAGGTTTACATGCATGTTTCCGGTTTACAACAGAATGTAATTGTTACCGACGACATATTGTCTCTTTCCGTTGATAAATATATGGGGATGGATTATCCTCTGTATCAGAAGTTTTTTTACGATTATCAAAGACGATTGATGACTCCCGAAAGAATTGTTCCGGATTATTTATTGGGATTTATGATGGCTAATTTTCCTTTTCAAGGAAACAATGACATTTTATTGGATCGAATGATTTATGAAGGAAAATTAAGATATATTCTTTCCCGGTTATTGTCTAAAAGAAATTATTGGGAATATGTAGGGTACAATCCGGAACAATATGAATGGTGTCGGGAAAATGGATCGAGAATCTGGAAATATATTTTGGAAAATCAACATTTATTTACGCCGGATTATAAAACAACGATTCAGTATTTGCGAGAGGCACCTTACACTTCTCTCCTTCCGAGCGAATCGCCCGGCCAAGTCGGAGTGTGGATGGGTTTCCAAATTGTGGCTTCGTATATGAAGCATTTTCCGGATACTTCGTTGAATCATTTGATGACATTAACCGATTATCAGGATTTCTTAAAAAAATCGAAGTATAAGCCGTAAACTTCCGGATTTGGTTTTTTGTATCTTCTGCGGAATTTTTCTACTCGATAACGAACAACAAAGAGCCCAAAACATCTATCCAATTATAGACAAACTCGGCATGAGAAGTAGCATTCCGAACACACATGTGCGAGCGGGGAGTTGTTCCCAATGTATAACTGTATTCTATATTCGCGTTGTCCGGAACATTTACCGGAATGCCGTGAATATATCCTCCGTTACAAAAACGACTTGCAAAAGGCGAATATCCTCCCGTGGCTGTACTTCCATCTTTCAAGTAGTACATTTTGGGTTTCTTTTCCTGAAAAACAAACAAACCCAATGGCGTTTCGTATTGATAGGGCGGTCGTCTTAATCCTGTTGTGGCCGGATTTTTACTTCGTACATACCAAATTGAATCCTGTTTTTCAATCGTGGTTATATTCTGATTCGTGACATCCACAACAATAACCTTTCTGAAAACAACCGAGTCGGAAACGTGTTGGAGATACCTTTGAGGAACTAACCAATCGCTTTTCCCCCAAACATATTCCACGTGCGCAAAGCTTCCTTTTTCTCCTTTGTACTTGACCAACGACCCATCTCGTGCATAGCGTTCGGGAGTGACGGAATCATTCGTGTTGTATAACGAAATCGACTGATACCTTTCCACTCCGAAATCGTCCTCGATATTACCGTAAGCGTTTCTTTTGTATTTTTTTATCAGAGCGGCTGTTCCTTTTTTGTTTCTGTAATTCTGCAAAACAGCCCATCCGGAGGCCGATTCCAATTGAACGGAATCAACAAAAAACAGTAATTCTCTTATTTTGGGCCATTGAAAGCAACGAACGGTATCTTTATAAGGATAAATATCATCCAAAGTATATCGATCATATAATAAATCTTTTTCTATTTGTATATCCGCAATCGAGAAAGGTTTTTCTTTTATCTCGGCTATCTCGGCCGGTTGAAAATCATCAACCGTTACATTGGTCGGTTTATTTTCAATCGTGCATGAATTAAAAAGGATTATTAAAAATAAGAATATGTTTGTCGAAATAATTTTATTCATAAAAATGGGGGAAATTATAAAAGTTCAATGTACTGAATCAACTGATTATACAATTCATTTTGAGATAAAAGAAATGTGTTGCCGACAATATGCAATTGTTTTTTAGCTCTTGTTAAGGCTACATTTAATTTTCTGTCGATTTGTTTTCCGTTTTCTTCCATCCAATTAGGCAAGGCTTCTAACTGCGATTGCGTTTTAACGGAAAAAGAATAAATGATAATATCACGCTGACTACCTTGATAACGCTCAACCGTATCAATCGTGATTCGGCCGAATGCGGGAATGTTTGTGTTTTGTAATTCTTTTCTTATCAATGCTATTTGATTTCGAAAAGGAGTAATGATTCCTATTTCTTCCGGATTGAACGGTTTGTTATCGGCTGTTTCTTTACGATATAAATCCAAGCAGATGTTGACGACTTCCTTGGCTTCGTTGATATTTACTTTTGCCGACAAATCGTTTCCGGAAGGGAGAATTTGGTGAAAAAGCAAACGCTTGTTCTCTTTCCATTCCTCCCGTTGATGCGGCAGACCGACATCGGATAAAATTCCGCCATAAAAATGAAGCGATGGAAAAGCCGCAATATCCGGATGCATCCGCCCTTGTTTGGATAAAGTTTCGAGTACGGAAAAATGCTCTTTTTCGGAATATTTTTTATACCAACGCTCAAACAAAGAATCTTTCAAATTGGTAATTCCCATTTGATTTAGTTCGGGTTCCGTCACTTTACTCTCTTCTTTATTTTGCAAAATAACGGCCGGTAATTGTTTGTGATCGCCGATTAAAACAAAACGTTTGATTGCATTTTCCCCGGAATGTATTTTGGAGCATAAAAATCCCAAAAGATGAGGCTCCAACAACTGAGTCGCTTCATCAACGATACAAAGGTCGAATTGTTTCAATTTGAACAGTTCTTGTTTGTTCCATACCGAAGCGGCTGTTCCCGTGAATAAACGACAATTCCCGATGGTGTTTGAAACATCTTTCCGATTGACAGCCTCTTTTTTCAATCGGTTTTCCAATAAATATTCCCGAAATTCGGGAGCACAACTCAATTCATTGCCTATCCGAATGAAAGAAACTTCCGGTTGAATTTTGACCAATGTTTGACAAATTTCATCAACGGCTCTATTGGTATAAGAGAGGAGCAGTATGTTGCTTTTTTCTTCCAAAAGATTTTCCATGACCTTGTTTTTCAGAGCGATGGATGTTTTTCCCGTTCCGGGAGGACCGACCAGTAAAAAACATTCAGATGCATCCGGAAGGCGTTTTCCCAATAACAAATCTCTCCGGTCTTGGTTGGCATTCAAAAAAGCAAACAAAGCTCGAAACATGCCGTTGTATGTCGAATCCATGTAATCGTGTTCGATGGCGTAACAAGAATCGGGATTCCAGACAAATTGATTTTTTTGCCGATAACGCAACCGAATGGTGATTGAATCGACTTCCAACAGCTCAATCGAACCTTTGAAAACCTGGTGATTGTTTACATTATCCGAATCTTTGTTTCGTTCATACAAAACAATGGAATCGCCCAAACGAAAATTCGGCAGATACAAGTCTTCATAAACCGGAATTTTTAATCGAATAATATGTTCTTCGTCCGATGCTTTATTTTCCTCGATACTCAAGTCGTATAAAATCTCTCCGGCAATCAGTTTATCTTCAAAAGAAGCATTCCATAAAACAGCCGCTTTTTTTATGCCTTCATATTCTCTTTCTCCGACTTTCGACAACCAAAGTTCTTTGACAATGAACGTGTATAATCGGAGAAAATAAGTTTTTTCCGAATCATTTAACTGAAAATAAGCTTTGGGAAAAGCATCGATACGGGGAGCTAAATAATCCGAAAATAATTTATTCGATAATTGTTCCTTATTCAAATGATGTGAATTGATTTTTTCAAGAATAGTTCTTGTTACATCAATATCGTTTTCTTTCTGAATAATATATTCAAACAAAACAATCCGATTTCGGAGCGAAAGAGCTTCATACAATTGTTTTCTGGAATGTTTTTCCTTGCTTAAAACAGGATATTTCGAATAAAGCAGGTAAGAAGCAATGTTTTCCGGATTTAAATCCAAATTAAACTCCAACACGGCCAAATATAAAATCATTTGTGTATAATGATTGACCGTTGATTGAATGAATTGTCCTCCCGAACGAAAATCTTCGATTGCCTTTCCCGATTTTAACTCGATGAAAGAAGAATAATCGACAGACATAATATCCAATCGTCCTTGCAATCCCAAAGCATTTGAAACGAACGACGGTTCTAAAATCAGCTTATCTTTGTTTATTCCGACTTCGGGAAATAATTCCTTCACTGTTTGTTGAATGTGATTAAACTGTTTCCTGCTGTTTTGAAAGAACTCGGCTTCTTTGGGAGGAATTTTCAAGTCATCACAAACCGTGAACTCAAAAGCCATTGTCCGGAAGAGTTTTTTCAAAGAAGAGTGATAATCTACCGGATTATTCTCATCTTCATACACAAACTCATCGATAAAATGATT
>JAIRRK010000160.1 GCA_031256015.1 Dysgonamonadaceae bacterium | reverse complement strand
CAAGGCTTGGCTTTTCGGCGACCCCGCCTGCAAAGCTTAGGCCGTTTTAAACTTCGCATTTGCGATTCGCGTTTGCAGGTAGAGACGAGGCGCGCCTTGTCTCTAAAACGGTTTGCCGCTCCTGCGCGGAGTGCAGGACAATTCTTAATTATTCTCTTTTAATTTTTAATTCTTTTCGTATCAAGACAAAGAAGAAGAAGGACACCTGCGCTCCGCGCAGCGAACCGCATTTAAACGAGTTTATCTCTTATACTCCTTAAAGAGTCGCTCTTTAAGGAGCTTGCAGAGGGTCTCTCATGCTCCCATAAGAGAGATTCTTGTGTCTCCATAAGAGAGTCTCTTGTGCTTCCTTAAGAGAGTCTCTTGTGCTTCCTTAAGAGCGACTCTTCAGGGAGCTTACAGAGCGACTCTTTAAGGGGCTTGGATAAAAAAACAAGCAGCAAAAGGAATATCCGATTACTGCTTGTCGTCAATCAATTTAATTTAATAACTTCAGATTACTTTTTCGATGTCCCATACAAAGGCATGGATACCCAATTTATCTCTCTCTATGTCGAGAGCATGGACTCGTTCCAAAAGCTTGTCCACTTTTTCGTCCGGCACGACCGCCAAAATGGAAGAGTTCATCGTCGGCCATGCGTGGTCTCCGTAATGAGGCTCTCCTTTTTCGCTTCCTCTGCCTTGTACCTGCTCCCACATGGTGAATCCTCGGATACTCATGCGGTCTAAGACTTCAATCAACCGCTCTTGGTGAGCTTGATTGTACGGTATAAAAACTGCTTTCATCGATTGTTTGCTTTAAGATAATTTTTTCTGTAACGCCGTCTCTTCCATTTTACTCCGACTGAAGCGAATATGGAATACAAAGCCGGGACGTAAATCAACGTAAGAATGGTTGAGAATGTCAAACCGAATACAATGGTGATACCCATCGGCTGCCACATTTCGGAACCTGCCCCGCGCGGTATTGCCAACGGAATCATACCCAATACGGTTGTGGCGGTCGTCATCAATATGGGACGAAGTCTTGAACGACCTCCGTCGATAACGGCTTTGTCGATAGACATTCCTCTTTCTCTGTTCAGATTGATATAGTCAATCATCACGATACCGTTTTTCACTACAATACCGATCAACATGACCATTCCGATCATCGCCATCAAACTCAGTGGTTGTCCGGTGGACACCAAGCCCAGAAATACTCCGGCCAAACCGAATAATAACGACAATAAGATAATGAAAGGATAAGTCAATGATTCGAACTGTGCCGCCATTACGATGTAAACCAAACAAATACAAATAAGCATCAATGTACCCAAGTCTTTATTGGTTTCTTCCTGGTCTTCGGCCGACCCGCCTATTTGTACACCTATTTCGCTCGGTATTTTACCTTCGTTACGCAATTCGTGGATAATCGCGTTTACTCCGGCAACCACATCGCTTAAGGCCGCATTGTAAATAGACCCGGATACCTTGTTGATACGCTGACGATTCTGACGGTCAATCTGAGGCAATGAGTTCTTTTCTATTACTTTGCCCAATTCTTTGATGCGGATGGGTTGGTCGTTGTTATTGTAAACGGTGATGTTTTCGATTTCTTCCAGCGACTGTCTGTAAGATTCGTCGTAACGAACCACGATGTCGTATTCTTCTCCGTCTTCACGGTACTTGGTGGTTAAGAAACCGTTCATGCGGTTACGTACAAAGTTGGATACGGTTGCAGAGTTCAGTCCGTTTTCTGCCAGTTTGGTTCTGTCAAACTCAATCTGATACTCCGTACGATAGTCCTGACGAGTGATGACCAAGTCTCTCAAACCTTTCACTTCCGGCAAACGCGCAAGCAATTCTTTGGCTATTGCGTCGGTTACATCCAAGTCGTGTCCGTATATTTCCACATCCACCGTGCTGGCTCCGGTACCCATACCTCCGCTTCCTCCGGGAGTAACCGTATATTTGTATATCTCCGGCATATTCTCGAAATCTTGCCGTAACAAGTCTCCTATATCGTAGATTGATCGTTTACGTTCGTCGGTATCGATAAGGCGCATACGCATGGACAGTAAGTTGGTTGCGTTTTCCTGCATGGCTGCAAAAGTATTGTTTTCATCAGCCGGTCCGACGGTGAACTGGAATGTTGTGATTTCCGGATACTTTTCCTTAATCAACTCGTCGATTTTAAGAGCTGTTTCGCGAGCCACTTCCATGCGTGTACCTGTATTCAGATAAACCGTTCCGGTTATCATGGAGTTATCGGATGCCGGCATAAAGTCTAATTTGATTACCTTGAACGCCGGAATAATAATAACAAAGAATAAAGCTATACACAGCAGGAAGGTTTTCAAACGATTACGGACACACAGGTTAACCACATTAGCGTACCAGTTATCTACTTTATCCAACCCTCGAGCAATGGGGGCATACAATCTATCGAAGAATTTACCTTGTGTGGTTGTCAGGCGCAACATCTGAGAGCAAAGCATCGGGGTTAGCGTCAATGCCACTACAATGGATATGGAAATCATAATGGTTACCATCCATCCCAATTGTTTGAACATCACGCCGGCCAATCCGGTGACTAATGTCAACGGGAAGAATACGGCGATAATCGTTAATGTTGCAGCGATAATAGCCACGGCAACTTCGTTGGTTGCATGAACAGCGGCTTCTTTAGGCGCGCTTCCTCGTTCGATGTGCTTGGTTACGTTTTCCAAAACCACAATGGCATCATCGACTACCAGTCCGATTGCAATGGAGAGCGACGATAAGGAGATAATGTTCAAACTACCGCCTGTAGCCATCAAATAAATGAATGAGCATATCAAAGAAATCGGAATGGTTAGAATCACAATGAATGTAGCTCTCCAACGACCGAGAAAGAACATGACCACTATCATTACGAAAACCATAGCCAAAATGATGGTTTCGGACAATGTAGAGATAGAGTCTTTAATAAAGTCGGAAGAGTCCATTACGATGGATAATTTAATATCCGACGGTAATGTTTTCTGCAGTTCCGGTATCATGGCGTTCACATTGTTGGCAATATTCACCGTGTTTGCTCCCGATTGTTTTTGAACAATAATGCTGGCTCCTTTCACTCCGTTGATAAAAGACTCCTGAACGCGCGATTGAATGGTATCGTTAATGGAAGCCACATCACTCAGGAAAATGTTTCTTCCCTGATGACCTCCGACAACAATGCCTCCCAGTTCTTCGCTGGCACTGAACTCGCCTTCCACACGTAAAGCGTAGGTTTGCGTACCGATGTCGAAGTTACCGGCCGGAACGTTCAGGTTTTCCATATTAATGGCACTACCTATTTGTTCCACCGTAAGATCATATGCTTCCAACTTATCGGGATACACATTTACCTGAACTTCCCGTTGAGGAGCACCGGCAATGGTAACGGCTCCGACACCCGGAACCCGATTTAAGGGGTTGGCAATCTTATCGTCCAATATTTTGTACAGCGAGTTAACACTGGTGGTTGCCGTAGCCGAATAAATAACCACCGGAATCATATCGGTGCTGAACTTCACAATAATCGGATTGGATATGTCATCGGGCAAAGCCGATTTAACCAATTCTATTTTATCCCGAACATCGTTGGTAGCCAAATCGATGTCTGTTCCGTAATTAAACTCGAGAATAACCATAGACATGTTATCTTTCGATTGAGAAGTGATAGTCTTCAGGTTTTCGGTCGAGTTCAAAGCATTTTCCATCGGACGAGTTACGTTGGTTTCGATATCCGAAGCACTGGCTCCGGGATAAGCCGTAATCACCGTAAGCATATTTGTCTCAATCTCCGGAAACAAGTCCACCGGCAAACGCGTATAGGCAAACAATCCCATAAGCACGATTCCCGCAAAAATCAGAGCGGTGGCTATCGGTCTTTTGACCGCGGTTGAATATAAACTCATATTTAATCTGTTTATTTCTTTATTTACTCTTTGTTTAGAATCTCGACGGCATTTCCGTCAGTCAGGCGTGCTTGTCCGGCCGTTACAACTACTTCACCGGGTTTAATTCCCGAAAGGATTTCGTATTTATCGCCCAAACGTAAACCCAATTCCACTTTACGGTATTTGGCGATTCCGTCCTCAATAACATATACATACCTGTCGTTCGACCCGGCTTGTTTTTGGACGGCGGCATCGGAAATAACAATACTTTGATGCTCTCCGAAATTAAGCGTCACGCGAGAATACATACCCGGACGGACTCTCATATCTTTGTTATTGATAGTTACTTCAACACCGAAAGTATGGGTTCCCGCATCGATGGTGGGATAGACTAAGGAAACGTTTCCCGAAAACAATTCATCGCCGTAAACATCCAATTTAATCTCGGCCGGCATTCCTGTTTTTACTTTAGCGAAATAAGATTCGGAAACGTAAATGACTGCTTTCAGCGGATTTAATTGTTCAACGGTAAGGATGGGTTGTTGAGCAAAAACATCTCCGTTATCGTAATTACGAGCCGTAATCACTCCATTGATAGGACTTCTCAACGTTGTATTTTCTTCTATGTTGGCAACGGCGGTTTGCAAAACATCCAATTGCGATTTCAGTTGATCGACTTGTTGTTGTGCCACGCCTCCTACTTTTAATAACTCCACGTATCGGTTATAATCTTTTTTCAGAGTCATTAATTGTGTTTGTTGTTGCCGCAAGTTGGAAGACTCCATTTGAGCCAACTTCTGTCCTTTCGTCACGCGAGTTCCGACTTCCACATAAATCTTTTCAATTCGAGTCGGAATTGTCGGGATAATCTGATTGACAACATCGGCCTGAACGTTGGCCGTATATGTTGACAGGTCGGATACCGGTTGAAGAAATGTTTCAGTAACATTGACTTTCGGTTTAGCGTTCCCGGTTGCGCTCTCGTTTTCCTGATCTTGAGATTTTTTTTCTCCGCAAGAGATGAACAAAGTTAATCCCAAGACAAAAGGTAATACTTTTAATACGTAATTCGTTTTCATGTAGATATTTTTATTTATTATTTTCAGTTATTATTTCGGGAGTAATTCCCAATGTTTTATCTAAATCTGCTTTTGAAGCTAAATAATTATATATTGCTTGATTAAATGCCAAGCTTGCCTGAGTTAATCCCAATTGAGCATCGTTCAATTCAATCAGGGTACCGACTCCCGTATCATATAATTTCTGCGAGATTTCGTATCCTTTCCGAGCTTGAACGATAACATCTTTTGTGGAGAAAACTTGTTCGACATAATTAGTCATATTGTTTACATTACTGTTAATGGCCAATTGAAGGTTACGAACAATATCTTCTCTTTGCCATTTCATTTGTTCCAAAGAGACCTTTGTTTGTTTGATATCATTGTGCTTTTTTAATCCGTCGAAAATGGGAATGGAAAGCGCAACACTGATATTTGAATAAGGATTCCATTTATAATCTCCGAATTTAAAGTTATTGTTCATCGACATGAACGTGTAATTACCCATTACGGCCAAAGTCGGAAGGTATTGCGCTTTATAAAGTTCAAGCGATTTTTGGAGTTGATGGGTTTGTATATCGAATTGCCTTAAGTCGGAGTTATTCTGTAAGGTAGTGTCGGCACTCAATATATCTTTATACAGAGCGTCTTCATAATCAAGCAAACTTCCTTCGACAGTAATTTCCTGATCCACGTCTATTCCCATAAGTGCTTTTAAGTTGAGAGTCGATAAGTTATAAGCATTTTGGGTTTGGATTAAGTTCGGTTTAATGTTTTTCACATTCACATCCGCCCTAATCATATCAAACTCCGAAACAATACCTTGTTCATACTTACTTTTGATACTTTTATAGTTCAACAAAGCATTATCGTAGCTTTGTTGCAGCACTTTGTAAGAATCTTTCGCCAATAATACGCCGTAATATGATTTACGAACGGAATTAATCATGTTAATCTTAGAGGCGCGTGCATTTTCAACGGCTAATTCTATATCCAGACTTGTCAGCTGAATACTTTTCCATAATGTGGGAGTTATCAGTGCCCATTGAACATTAAATCCGCCTTGCCATGTATTATCCCGTCCGATGGTAATACTTCCGTCTCCGCTCGGAGGAGGCGTATTCGCTGCAATTGCGTTCATTAAATCGCCTTCATTATAATTGGGAGAAGATGTTTTTTCCATCAGTACATCTTCTATACCGTCGAGTAAGGGTTTCATGCTTTGTCCCATATCAAAAGCACCATCCATGTACATCACCTGTTTTTTGATAGCCCGCGTGTATGTTCCCTCCAAATCAATTTGAGGATAAAGAGCCGATTGTGCCGATTTCTTGGCATACTTTTTCTTTTGTACTTCCATGTCGGCCACTTTGACCGTCGGGTTTTCGCTCAAGGCGATTTCAATGGCTTTTTCCAAATCAATGGCAAGCGGTGGAGCCTGCCGTTCGCTTTGAGCGTTCGCCATAAACGGGGCAAAGATAGCAATCAATGCCGTACTCATCTTTTTACCTAAACCTATTTTCATAAAATCTTTTTACCTGTTTATTTGATTGTTAATTATTTCTGAATTACTAAGTTTTCTAATCATTTCGTCGATAACTTCATTTCCTTTGATTGTTGCGATACCTCTCGCAAAATTGAGAATGATTGTCCGAACAAATTGATTGATGGAAAATTTATCGGTCGGGATATAATTGCCTGTCATCAATGTTCGGAATTGGCTTTTGATTAACCAAATACATATTTCAAAATTTATATCGTCTCGAATCAATCCTTGTTCAACTCCTCGTTGAAACAGCGGAATTAATGAGGTAATTCTTTCTCCTTGTCGCTCTTCTATCTGTTTGTAAAGACGAGGATGATATTTCTTCAAATCGTTGATAACCGATTTATTCACCTCATTCGCATCATTCAGATGTTTTGCATAAATGCGCATCATCGTGTCGATTACATTTTCGGAACTGTTGATAATTCTATCGATTTCTTTATCTGCAGTTTTGATTTGCACATCGATACTTTCTTCCAACAAGTCTTCTTTATCTTCAAAAACTTCATACAGGGTTCGCTTTGAAATCCCCATTTGATTAGCAATATCGGACATGGTAACACTCCTTATTCCGTTTTTGAAAAACAAGACTGATGCCTCTTGAACAATTCTTTCTTTTAAATCCATCTTTAATTTAACGATAACGGCTGCAAAGGAAACGAAAACTTTTGAAACCGTCAAAGTTTTTCATGTTCTTTTTTGTTAAAAGAAGTTTAATCACTTAAGGACAGTACAATTTCATTGTTCGTCCTCGACTGCAAGAATGAATCTTCGTGTTTTCGGGAAAAATAAATCGAACAACAACAACGATTCTTTATCTTACGGAAGTACAAAATTACAGGAGATACATCTATCTTTTTTACGAAAGAGACCAAAGCGGCATTTTTGGATACCGAAGTAAATAAAGAGCGATTTGAAATGATTATTCCGCATCGTCGATTAAGTCGGTATTTTCATGGGTATCATCCTCTTCATCCTCCATTTCGATTGGTTTTTGAGGGCCTTCCTTTCTGAAAATAACGGCGGCGACTAATCCGCTGACGGAGCCGGCCAAGTGTCCTTCCCAAGATACCGACGGATCAATGATGACTGCAATGGGTAACATATTCCATAGTGTACTGCCATATAAAAAGGCGACAAGCAACGAAACAGCCAACAAAGGAACGTATTTGCGAAATATTCCACTGAAGAAAAGAAAGAAAGACAGGGCATAAATCAATCCGCTGGCGCCTATATGCCATGATTCTCGTCCGATACACCAGGTAATCATTCCCGATAGTATCCAAATCACAGGAAAGACAACGCAACTTAAGCCTTTGTAAAAATAAAAAAGACACCATCCCAAAATAATCAAAGGAAGGGTATTGGAAAATAAATGTTTTACTCCGGAATGGATAAACGGCTCCGTCAAAACACCTTTCAACCCGACGAGACGACGAGGATAAATTCCCCAATGATGCCAGTCGGCAGCCATACCCTTTTCCAAAAAAAATACCAACCAAAGGATAAGAACAAAAATACAAGGGAATATAAATGCGTAAACCAATCTTTTGGTTTCTAATTTCATACTGTTTAATGATAAGTGAAACTTTGCCGGGTTCAATCGTTGACAAAAGTAAGATAAATTACGAAGAAAAAAATCATATTCTTAACAAATGTTCTTTTTACACAATAAGAACAAAAAAAAGAACAATTAAAGCAAAGAAATTGCCGGCTAAATCCCCTACTTTGCAGCAAATAATTTAAAAAGTTTTGCTCATGAAAAAAGTTACATTATCGCTGATTGTATTTTGTGTGTTCTTTGCAAGCAATTGCTTAAGAGCCCAATCAACTCTGCCGGAAGTAGGAACGGCAGAAGACGGACCTTGGTACTATATCCAAGTAAAAGGCTCGGATGCCGTGCGTACCAATCGGGTATTTGCCGCAATACCGGACGAAACTACCGGGAATGTCCGGGTGATGGGTGTCGGTAAGGATGAAATCAATTCCATTGAAGATGTCAATCGCCGTTTGTGGTCGTTTGAAGACTATGGAAACGGCTCTTATATCATCGTAAATAAACAGGAAGAAAACGTGTTGGGTATCTGGAACTGGGCCGAAAAATCGAAGGATATTGCCATTGTCGAGACTACACTTTCAACCGGATGGAAGTTGATACCGGTAGAAGGCCAAGAAGAAAACGGATACTTTAATATGGAAGCAACCGATCCTATTACCAGTGGTTCTCCTTATTTACATCAAGGTAACGACGGATGGAAGTTTGGTTTGAT
>JAIRRK010000154.1 GCA_031256015.1 Dysgonamonadaceae bacterium | reverse complement strand
GAAAGACTGAGCGGGTGAGCTAAGAGCTAAGAGTTAAGAACTAAGAGTTAAGAACTAAGAGTTAAGAACTAAGAGTTAAGAACTAAGAGTTAAGAACTAAGAGGTGCGGGTAACTGCATCTCTTTTTTTGTGCGCTCCTTGCAGCCATCATGCAAGGAGAGTGGCTTGCTTCTTCTTTGTATCAAGACAAAAAAGAAGAAAAAAGTTGAAGGATGCTTGGGGGCGAAAAGGCCCGGCACCGATTACTTCGCTTCCAAAGCGATGAGGGGAATCATCATTTCCTCCATCGAGATGCCTCCGTGCTGGAAAGTGTCCTTATAATAAGAAACATAATAGTTGTAGTTATTCGGATAGACAAAAAAACAATCATTCAAAGCAAATATATATTTCGAACTTACGTTCGGGGCGGGTAATCCCAGTTTTTGCGGGTCCTTTATCTCGTACACTTCCTTGGGATTATAGGCCAATTTCTTACCCAATTTATAACGCAGATTGGTATTCGTATTTCTATCGCCCACCACTTTCAGCGGTTCATTGACCCGAATCGTGCCGTGGTCGGTTGTCAGAATGACTTTACATCCTCTCTCCGCTATTTTACGGAACAATTCCCTTGCGGTCGAATGTTTAAACCACGAGCGGGTTAACGACCGATAAGCCGCTTCGGTCGAAGCCAATTCCCGAACCATTTTGGATTCGGTGCGGGCATGGGAAAGCATATCCACAAAATTCAGCACGATAACATTCAATTGATATTGTTTCAATCGGGCAAAATTATTCAAAAACTTTTCGCCATAGTACGAATCGTTTATTTTGTGATAAGAGAATGTATAGTTTTTCCTGAATCGTTCAATCTGCGTTTTAATCAACGGTGCTTCGTTCAGGTTTTTTCCTTCTTCCGACTCTTCGTCCACCCACAATTCGGGAAACATGGATTCTATTTGAGTAGGCATTAATCCGGAGAAAATCGAGTTTCGAGCGTATTGAGTTACTGTCGGAAGGATGGAGAAATAAAGGTCTTCGTTGAAAGTGAAAAATTCGGCCAAAATGTCTTTGACCGCTCTCCATTGGTCTAACCGGAAATTATCGATCAAAACAAAAAAGACTTCTTCTCCTTCGTCAAGCAAAGGGAAGAGTTTGGTTTTAAATATATCCGGACTCAATAAAGGTCTGTCCAAACTTTCCGGATGGGTTATCCATCGCTCGTAATTCTTACGAATGAATTTGCCGAAGAGTTGATTTGCTTCCTGTTTTTGTGTTTGAAGCAGGTCGGACATTCCCGTTGGAGAGTCTTCCAGTTCCAGTTCCCAATAAACCAATTTTTTATAAACTTCTTTCCAGTCATCGGTTGTAAAGGAATCGCTTATTTGCATTCCTATTTTCATAAACTCCTGTTGATAACCGGATACCGTTGTTTGTGTGATGATTTCGTTTTGATGAAGATTCTTTTTGATGGATAAGAGTATCTGATTCGGATTGACCGGCTTAATCAGATAATCGGCAATTTTACTTCCTATTGCCTGATTCATAATACCTTCGTCTTCGCTTTTGGTTATCATGATAACCGGCACGTTCGGAGTAAATTCTTTGATGACAGCCAGTGTTTCCAATCCGCTCAATCCGGGCATGTTTTCATCCAAAAAGACCAAATCGACCGGTTCGTCTTTTACACAATCAATGGCATCCTGCCCGCTGCAAACGGTGATTACTTCATAGCCTTTATCCTCCAAAAAAAGAATATGGGGCTTAAGTAAATCAATTTCATCATCTACCCATAAAATTCTATCCTTCTTCATAAATTTATCTGTTTCTTCTTGCTGCTTTACGTTCTTCTTCTTTTTGTTTTCGAGCTGCTTTTCTTTCTGCTTCTCGTTGCTTTCGGGCTTTTTCTCGTTCTTTGGCTTTTTCTTTTCGTTCTTTTTCTTTTTGCTTCCTTAATTGTTCTTTTTCCCTTTGACTTTGTTTCCTTTTCTCTATTTTAGCTTTGGCTTCTTCTTTTTTCAACCGTTCTTTTTCTTGTGCTTGTTGTTTCTTTTCTTTCTCCAAAGCTTTCTGTTCTTCTTTTTGTTGTTTTTCGAGCTCTCTTTGTTCTTTTTCCTTTTGTTTCACCCGTTCGCGCAATGCTTTTTCTTCCGCTTCTTTTTCTTCCTTCAGTTGCTTTTGACGTTCTTTTTCAAGTCGTTCCTGCTCTTTTGCATATTCGTCAATTACGTTACTTGATTTCTTTCTCTTGAAAAGACGTTGGATTCCGCGAACCGGATCGTTCACTATTTCATCCACGATACTATTGATTTCATTAACCGTTTGGGAAGAACGATCGAACAATTCACCGGCACTCTTTTCCAATTCGTTCATTTTGTCTTCCATTCGTTTTTGTTCCAATTCAGACAAAGAAGGAATCGATACGGAATCCGATTGAATCGAATCACCTGCAATAATCGGTTCGGATATGATTTCTTTTGTATCTTTTACCTCCTCTTCCGGTGTTACTTCTTGACTATCGGGTTCCGGTTCGATTTCGGGTTGTTCTTCGATTACCGCTTCCGTTTCCTCTAATTCCTGATCTCTCTTCAGATGCCATCTTTCAATTAAATCGCTATTGTAATCTCCGAAATTCTCCTCGAAAAACGTCATGTATTCATCCAGAGTTTTCCCTTTCATCAAAATATCGTAATTCTGCGTTGAGACAGGAACAATCAGAACCGACTGAGCTAAATCGCCGGCATAGCCTCCGGGAGCATAAATCATTTCCAGATATTGCAGAATAGCTTGGAAATGAATGAAGCCTTTCATTTGCAATAGACCAATTTGTCCGACAGTTGTTTTTTCCAAATCGAAATCGTTAACGGTAAAGTTTCCGAAATTGAAGCTCGCAACGGTATACAGTAACATGTTTTCGTTGATAGCCCCCTGAGGATAGACGAGCAACAACAAGTAACTGCCGTTTGTATCGTCGGAGAAAGGGATTTCGGAAATATCCGGGTCGGGTTCGCCATTTTCCGCTCCGAATCGAATGTTGAATAAATTTCCTCTCGCCAACATATTATCTCCCGAAGCAGAAAGTATCAATCCTCTTTGGAAACCTTTCAGCATTTCGGCAGCCGGGACGGAAACGTCAGCATTCGGATAACGTTCGATTAAGTCCTTCAACTGCTCTTTGAATTCGTTTGCGTCATTTGTTTGCACATAACTCAAGGCATTCAAGAAGATGAATTTGGGCATCAAATCCGACTGACTGTAATTCAGACTCATCTCTTCGTAGTTTTTACGAATTTGAGTCGGGTTTCCGTTCATGTAAGCATCGTATGTTTCCTGATACAATGATTCGGGAATCGTGTACAGCAGTCTCAGGTTTCTTTCATAGTCCGGATTAGCCATTGCTGCCGCATAATCGCTATCGGGAAATTCGGAACGTATTTTTTGTTTATATTGGCTGTACAAGGCCACATTCTCTTCCTTCAAATAAATCAAATAAACATGATAATAAGCTTTCAGTTTATTTTCATGGTCCGGATAACGTGTATTCAACTTGTCGAATGTTTCCAGAGCCAAAGGAATATCTTCCAACTTTTCTTTGTAGATAACAGCCATGTTGTAAAGTCCATCAGCGATAATCAGGTTGGCGGCGTCAATGTCTTCTTCGGTAACCGGTATCTGCTGCAAATAATATTGCGGATCGTAGGGGTCGGTAACCAATTCGGCCACTTCTTGTTCAGGGAAGTCATCTCCCAAGTCCGGTCCTTCTCCTTCCGGAATTGAATCTCCGGCAGACGGTTTTTCCTCGGCTTCCGCCAATTCTTCTTCATCGAAAGGATCAAACATCGGATTGGTTCTGTTTCTTCTTCGCCAATCATCCTCTGATTTTCTTCTCCCCCATTTCTTTTGAAAAGCGTTTTTTCCCTGCGCAACCACTTGCGGATTGTAGAAATAAAACAGGTTTTCCGAACCGGGAGGGAGAACGCTTCCCGCGGCATTGGGTTTGGAGAGATTCATTTCGGCGCGAGCATTTTCACGTTCGGATAAATACTCTTCCCTATCCATTAATTTTCGTTCTTCTTCTTCCTTTTTCTTCAGTTCGGCAATCAGATTTTCGACTACTTTCAATCTATCGGCCTCGCTCATTCGGGATAATTTAAGCAAACTGTCCTGCAGTTCCACGGCTTGGATGTGAACAATCAATTCATCCAAAATTTCAGACCGTTTTGAAACCCGCGGATAGCTTTCATCTTCTTTTTTCAGTTGTCCCAATGCTTCCCCATAATTGGGTTGCGCATTAACAAAATCTTTCCGGTTAAAGAAAATATCTCCTAATCGGATTTGATTTAAGGCTTTGTCAATGCCTCCGGCGACACTTTTTTCTACTCCCGTCGTATAGCTTTCAATGGCTTTAAGTGTGTCGGGAAAAGCCATGTATACATTTCCCAGAGCATAATAAAGTTGATCTAAATAATCTTTGTTTTTGGAACTTTTCGCCATGTTCCTCAACTGTTTGACAATCTTGGTTGTATCGGTTCCGCCATAAACTTCCGTTTGCCGGATTTTAGCACTAAATTCCAAAATATAAGGAGCATTGGCACTTGAAACCTCTCCAAAAGTATTGTACGCCGCATTTTTTTCTCCGAGTAAGCTGTATATTTGTCCTAATAAGTATTTTTCTCTCGTTTTTTGCAACTTATTCTTTTCCGCATCGATTGCTGTTTTCAAATAAGGAATCGATTCTCCGTATTTTTTCTGTTTAATCAGAAAATCAGCATACACGGTAGCATACCAATTTTTTTGTCTGTTCGATAATTGCTCTTGGTCCAGTTTTGTTAAAATATCTTCGGCTTCATAAAACCAATCCATTTCGGAATAACAACGCGCTTGCCAAATTTTTGCATCAAGAGCTATTTCCGGTTGAGTTTTGTAAATGCGGGCGATGTAAGAAAACGAGCCGGCTGCCTGGAGGAAATCACCATTTTGAAATTGCGATTTAGCCATCAGCATCCAAGCATTATGGAGAAACGGGTTGTATTCGGTTCGGCTTATCCATTCTCTGTATTTGGGGTCGTTTCGTTTTCCGGCATTTCTTTCCGGTTTGGTTTGAATAGAATGGGTTTTGATTGCTTTAACCGCCTTTTCAACTGATCGGTCGAATGAACCTCCGGTATTGGATTTATCTTTTGGAAGGGAACTCTCCGGAAACATCAGAATCATTTCCGTATAATTTTCCCGATAACCTTCTCTGAAGCTTTTCATTGCCTCTTGATAAGCCATATCTCCATTAAAATAAACATTATAGCGCGTATTAAAAGAATGATACCATCTCGTTCCCGCCGTATTTTTCGTGGAAGTACAAGATGTTAATAATGTTATTGATACAAGAAATAGATAGCTGTATTTTAATTTCAACATGGACGCACTAAATCTGAACTATCCATTTAAACCGATTTATACAGATTTTATTGCTTTGAAAGAGAGATTTTTTGCCCTTGTTTATGATATTGCGGCGATTCAAAAAACAAGAAGGAGAAAATCAAAAATTCTCTCCTTCTTTATGATTCGAGTCGATTCGAGTCTTATTCTTTAATTAATTTTTGAGTAACAGCACCATCCTGTGTTGTTAAACGAACAATGTAAATTCCTTTATTCAATCGACTTACATCTATTTTTTCGGTATTTTCCGCTTTGAAAAGAGCCTTTCCTTTCAAATCATAAATAAAGGCCGATAAAACTTTTTCACTGAAATAAATGATGTCCGAAGAAGGATTCGGATAAAAATGAAGCGTTTCTTTTTTCTCCACTGCCGCTGTATTTATTCCCGTGGGGTCGTATTTCTCCACATAAATACCGGTTATTCCTACGGGTTTATAGGTATCCGAACTACCTTCTACTCTATAAGTAACTTCTTCCGTAGAAGGTTCTTCGTCCAAATATTCCTCGCATTTCGACCGATCCATATGTTCGAAGGTTTGAACCAAAACATTATTTTTATAGATATTGATTGTTCTATCGGCAAAAGTGGATTTTCCGGTTACATTGATAGAAACACTTTTTGCATCAGGGACAGTAAATTCAATCTTTCCTCCGTCAAACTCTTTTCCGCGTATACGAAGAATTTTTTTACCTCCTCCACCGGAACATCCTTCTCCCAATTCAATATTAGCCGAATCGGTTTTTAAAGTAATATTTGCGGGAACAGTGTTATAATTCATCTTCGTGTTATAATCCAATTCTATTTCACGATTATTAAAATCCTCATATATCCAGTAAGCATCGTAATTCGGTTGAGGAGTCTCCGGCTTTGGGATATTCACTCCATATTTTTGTACTTCAATATAATAAAGAACCATGGGATCTTTTTTCGTTGCATCAGCAGCCGTAATTTTATAAGTAAGTTCTTCTTGCGAATTTACTTCTTCATAAAATTCGATACATTGATACCTGTCGAATCCTTCGCGTTTAAAAACCTCTACTCCATTCCGGGTAATGACAACTCCACGATCCGCCGCTTTTTGTTTTCCTGTTATGTGAATAATGACACGACTTGCATTCGGAACTGTAAACTGAGCCGAACCGCTTTCTTCCAATCCACGTATGCGTAAAGCTTTTTGTCCGTAAGCACAGTCAAAACCTTGCTCAATATTGGCATAAATCGTTGTCAGATTAATATCATTCGGAAGCGTTTTATAATTCTTTTGAAGAATATTCCATTCGTCTTCTATCGGGAATTGATTAAAATTTTCCAAAATCCAATAATTATCCTTGTCCGAGCCGGATTGTGCGTTTACCGGGAATAAAAACCCCACACAGATAATGAAAGATAAAATAAAAGTAAATTTTGTTTTCATGTATTTTTATATTAATTGTTGACGGACTTTCGAATGATTGTTTTAATCACGTAAAACTCATCCTGTTCATTGCATTTTCATCCGTTGACAAAGATATAAGGAAAAATGATTCTATTCCACAAAAAGACTAAAAATGAATGAGTTTCATTTGCAAATTAATCTTTTTTAGGAAAAAATACCGAAAGATTTAGAATCCCGACTTTTTCGATAAATCGGATAACGTCGAATTGTATTCGGAAATTAATTCTTTCATCACTTCGGAAACGGTTTGTTCGGTTCGGAATAACGAAGCGATTTGCCCGATTTCTATTTCTCCTTCTTGCAAGTTTCCTTCAAAAATGCCTTTTTTAGCTCGTCCTCTTCCCAATAAGGTTTTCAGTTCTTCGATGGAAGCTCCTATTCTCTCCGCGTCTTCCACTTTGGATTTAAATTCACTTTTGGCCAACCGAGTAGGAGCCAATTGTTTCAGAAGCAATTTGGTATCACCTTCATCCAAACTTAAACACAATTGTTTAAATGCCGGATGGGCCGAACTTTCTTGCGTTAAAGCGAAGCGAGTTCCTATTTGTACGCCATCGGCTCCCAAAGCCATAGAAGCGGCAATTGCTTTTCCGGTACCGATTCCTCCTGCGGCCATTAATGGAAGTCGGGTTATACGGCTCACAGCTTGAATAAGACAAAGCGTTGTAGTTTCTTCTCTTCCGTTATGTCCTCCCGCTTCAAAACCTTCAGCAACAATCGCATCCACTCCGGCTTCTTCACACTTCAGTGCGAATTTCGAACTGCTTATAACATGAACCACTGTAATTCCCTTTTCTTTCAGAAAAGAAGTCCATGTTTTCGGATTTCCGGCAGAAGTAAAAATAATCGGAACTTTCTCTTCTACAATTATCTGCATAATTGACTCAACTTCCGGATACATTAAAGGAATGTTTACTCCAAAAGGTTTTTGAGTCGCCGCTTTGCATTTTTGGATATGTTCGCGAAGCACTTCCGGATACATCGAACCGGCTCCGATTAAACCCAATCCGCCTGCTTCACTTACTGCCGATGCTAATTTCCAACCGCTGCACCAGACCATTCCGCCTTGAATTATCGGATACTTTATCTTGAAAAGTGATGTGATTTTATTTTCCATATTTATTTTACAACTAAGACAAATTAAACAAATGAAGAATTATTTATTTCAAGTTTGCGAAAATACAAAATCCTTATTTAAAAATCAGTTGAAAATAAAAAATAAATTTTTTTGGAAAATAGTTTGCATTATCAAAAAAACAATTCTAATTTTGTACTCATTACAAATAGTTAAAATATTAATCTATAAAAGTTAGAAAAAATGACACCAATTATTAATTCTTACATTCCGGAGTTTAAGGTAAATGCCTATCACAATGGCGAGTTCAAAACAATTACCGATAAAGAGGTAAAAGGAAAATGGGGAGTTTTCTTCTTCTATCCTGCCGATTTCACATTTGTATGTCCTACCGAATTGGAGGATTTAGCAGATAATTATGCAAAATTCAAAGAATTAGGCATTGAAATTTATTCGGTAAGTACAGATACTCATTTTGTACACAAAGCATGGCACGATGCTTCCGAAACAATTCGGAAAATTCAATATCTGATGCTTGCCGATCCGACGGGAGCCCTCACTCGTGCTTTAGGAGTACATATCGAGGAAGAGGGTTTGGCTTATCGCGGAACATTCTTGTTTAATCCGGAAGGACAAATAAAAGTGTGCGAAATTCATGATAATGGAATCGGACGCAATGCAAGTGAATTGCTTCGTAAAGCGGAAGCCGCTATTTTTGTGGCTGAACACCCCAACGAAGTTTGTCCTGCAAAATGGAAAAAGGGAGATAAAACACTAAAACCGGGCATTGATTTGGTTGGAAAAATCTAATCAATTCATTTTTAATTTTTTAGTAAAACTGACGAACGGAGTAATTGATTTTACTCCGTTTTTAATCAACAAATCAAAAAGACTGAATGATGTTAGATGAAGCATTAAAAGATCAGGTGAAATCAATATTCTCAAACCTTTCATCTTCTTTCACTTTAGACATTTACGTGTCTGATAATCACGAAAGTAAAGCGGAATTAATCGGCCTGTTGGAAGACTTGGCTTCTTGTTCCGACAAAATCGAATGTAAGATAAACCAAGGAAACGACCTGAAGTTCGAGATAGTCAAAGAAAACAAGAAAACGGGAATTATATTCCGGGCAGTTCCAAATGGACACGAATTTTCTACTTTGTTATTGGCCATACTCAATTGCGACGGGAAAGGAAAAAATTTTCCGGATGAATTTATTCAGAATCGGGTAAAATCATTAAAAGGTAAAATCCATATTAAGACATACATTTCACTGACTTGTACGAACTGTCCTGATGTAGTTCAGGCAATTAACTTAATGACGATTATTAATCCGAATATTTCCCATGAGATTGTGGATGGTGCAATCAATCAGGAAGAGGTTGACAAATTAAAGATTCAAGGAGTTCCCGCCGTGTTCGCCGACGGAGAATTTATTCATTCCGGAAGAGCCGATTTTGGAGAATTATTAGACAAAATGGAAGGAAAATACGGAACCGAAAAAAATGAAAATACCGCAACGGAAAGAAAAGAGTTCGATGTTTTAGTTATCGGAGCCGGTCCGGCCGGAAGTTCTTCCGCTATTTATCTGGCTCGCAAAGGATTAAAAATTGCTGTTATTGCAAATAACGTAGGAGGACAAGTAAAAGAAACAGTCGGAATTGAAAATGTAATTTCTATCCCTCATACAACCGGAAGTAAATTAGCAGAAGATTTACGGAAACATCTACAGGAATATCCGATTGAGGTATTTGAGAATAGAACAGTAGAAAGCCTTAAATTGGAAGGGAAAAATAAGGTAATTACAGCAAAAGGCGGTGAAATATTTTCCGCTCCGGCTCTCATTATTGCAACAGGAGCGAGTTGGAGAAAACTGAATGTGGAAGGAGAATCAAAATACATCGGCAAAGGAGTTGCTTTTTGTCCTCATTGCGATGGCCCGTTTTACAAGAATAAGCATGTGGCTGTTATCGGAGGAGGAAATTCGGGAATAGAAGCAGCAATCGACTTAGCCGGCATCTGTTCGAAAATAACTGTTCTGGAATTTTTAGACGAATTGAAAGCCGATCAAGTGCTTCAGGAAAAATTACAAAGTCTTCCGAATGTAGAAGTTTATCTCAGCTCTCAAACTTTGGAAGTAATCGGAGATAACAATCGGGTTGTCGGAATAAAAGTAAAAGACCGAAAAACAGGAGAAGAACGTTTGATTGATTTGAATGGTATTTTCGTTCAAATCGGTCTAATGCCCAATAGTTCGGCCTTCAGAGAGATTGTTCGGATTAATTCCAAAGGAGAAATTGAAATCGATAATCACTGCAGAACAAATATCCCGGGAATTTATGCTGCCGGAGATGTTTCTTCGGTTCCATATAAACAAATAATCGTTTCTATGGGAGAAGGAGCAAAAGCTGCCCTTTCCGCTTTTGATGATCGAATTCGAGGTACTTATTAAACAAGTGATTTCCTTCGGTTCTACAAATTGAATGTTTGTGCAACTGCCTGATTGACAATCTTTCCATTAAGAATATTCAAGCCGGCTTTTAAATCGGCATGAGATTCACAAGCTTTTTCCCAGCCTAAATCGGCTAATAATAAAGCATAAGGAAGGGTTGCATTTGTTAATGCACTTGTTGAGGTGACAGGAACTGCTCCCGGAATATTGGCAACACAATAATGTAAAATTCCGTCTACTTCATAAACCGGATCGGCGTGTGTTGTCGGGTGAGAAGTCTCAAAACATCCTCCTTGGTCAATTGCCACATCCACCAATACCGAACCTTTCGGAATTAATTTCAACATATCTTTGGTAATCAGGTGCGGTGCTTTGGCTCCGGGAATCAAAACGGCTCCGATAATCATATCGGCGTTGGGGAGAAGTTGTTCTATATTGTATCTGCTCGACATCATCGTGTCCACATTGGCCGGCATTACTTCACTTAAATAACGCAAACGAGGCAACGAAATATCCATAATCGTAACGTGAGCTCCCAATCCGGCAGCCATCCATGCAGCATGTGTACCGACAACACCTCCTCCAAGAACTAAAACGTGTGCAGGCTTAACGCCGGGGACTCCTCCTAACAAAATGCCCTTACCTCCTTGCGGTTTTTCTAAATATTTGGCTCCTTGTTGAGTCGACATTCTTCCGGCAACCTCCGACATCGGAGTTAACAGCGGCAACGACCGATCAGCTTTCTCAACTGTTTCGTAAGCGATGCAGATAGCATTACTTTTCATCATAGCTCGCGTAAGCGTTTCATCTGCAGCAAAATGAAAATAGGTAAAAAGCAATTGACCGGAACGAATTAAATTGTATTCTTCGGCAATAGGTTCTTTTACTTTCATAATCATTTCTGCAATCTCAAAAATATCTTTCGCCGAAGGAAGTATTTTTGCTCCTACTTTAACGTAAGAATCATCGTCAAAACCACTATTCTTTCCCGCTGAGGATTGAATGAAAACTTCGTGTCCGTGTTGAATGAATACTTGTGCCCCTCCGGGAGTTAAAGAAACTCGATTTTCGTTATTCTTTATTTCTTTTGGAATTCCTATTTTCATACTATTAAATTTAATTTGTCTGCAAAAATAAAATTTCTTTTTCTTTTTCATGAACGAAATTCATAAAAATTTATCCCTGTCCGGATATTATGATTCGTAAGATTTTGTTTTCTTACAAAATCACCCTAATTTTGCATTTGCAAACATCTAATAAAAACAAACTGAAATGTAGAATATAGTTGATACTTGTATTTGTTATGCGGTTAATGAAAACCGATCTCCGAATTATCAGAGTATTCATCTTATTTATCATTTTCAGTTATGTCGTTTGTAATTAAAGAATTATCTTATATTCTTCCCAACCGGGAAATTTTATTTCAACACATCTCATTTTCATTAAAGTCGAAACAAAAAGTTTCTCTTATCGGAAATAACGGTTCTGGCAAATCAACGCTTTTAAAAATAGTATCCGGGAAATTTCCCTTTTCGGAAGGAGAAATGATTTTTGACGAAAAGCCGTATTATATTCCTCAGCATTTTGGACAATACAATCATTTAACGATTGCGCAAGCTTTGGAAATCGAACACAAAAGAATTGCTTTAAAAAATATTTTGGAGGGAGATGCTTCTGTTGAAAATTTTAATATTCTCAACGACGATTGGAGCATAAACGAAAGAGCGGTTTCTGCACTTAAAGACTGGAATTTGGAACATTTTTCATTCGACCAATCAATGGGCACATTAAGCGGAGGAGAAAAAACGAAAGTTTTTTTAGCCGGGATTTCAGTTCATTCTCCGAAAATTATTTTAATGGATGAACCAACTAATCATCTTGATTCGGAAAGTCGTTCCCGACTTTATCAGTTGATTGAAAAAACAACTTCAACTTTATTGATTGTCAGCCACGATCGCACTTTATTGAATTTACTTTCTCCAACTTTGGAATTACAAAAAGACAGAATTGAACTCTATGGAGGAAATTATGATTTTTATATTTCCGAAAAAGAGAAAAAAATAAATGCCATTCAAAACCAATTGGCGGAAAACGAAAAAGAATTGAAAAAAGCAAAGAAAATTGCAATTGAAACAATTGAACGACAAAATAAACATTCGGTCAGAGGAGAAAAATTAAGTGCTAAAAAGGGACTTTCTCGCATCAGCATGGGGAATTTACAAAGAAAATCGGAAAGCAGTACAGCCAAATTGAAGGACATTCATCATTCAAAAATTGAACATATTTCAGAAAGTTTGTCGGACATAAAAGAAAAAGCTGCACAAATCCGGAAACTCAAGTTAGATATAGGAAATACCGGTTTGCATGAAGGAAAAATATTAGTTGAAGCCAAAGAATTAAATTTTGCGTACAATAAAAATTATTTGTGGAAAAATCATTTGAATTTTCAAATACGAAGCGGAGAGGTATTTGTCGTACAAGGACGTAACGGAAGCGGAAAAACAACTTTAATTAATTTAATTACAGGCAATTTAAATGCCTCGCAGGGAATGATAAAAACAAATGATTTGAATTTTATTGCCATCGATCAGGATTATTCGATGATTAAAAATCAATATTCGGTATTGGAGCAAATTTCAAAGTACAATTCAAGAAAATTGCTCGATCATGAAATCAAAATACTTCTCAACCGATTTCTGTTTTCTTACGACACATGGAATAAACCCTGTCAAAGTTTAAGTGGAGGAGAAAAAATGCGTTTGCTTTTGTGTTGTCTCCAAGCAGAAAATAAGGCTCCCGACCTTCTAATTTTAGATGAACCGACAAACAATTTGGATATACAAAGTATGGAAATTCTTACTTCTGCTATCCAATCGTATCAAGGAACATTATTGTTAATTTCTCATGATAAATATTTTGTACAGGAAGTTGTCTGTAAGCGGATAACATCGGAAATAAATTATATAAACCTGTCTCGCGCCGAATAAGATTTGGAAGAAATCCGATTAATTTTCCGATATTACAATATTTAGACAAAAAATCAGTTTAAATACAGTGAAATTAGCATATACATGACACGTTTTTTATCTTTTCTCACCGTTATTTCAACCGTTGTTTGGCTCTTTTCCTGCAAATCGGCCAAGTTGAGTGATGCCGTAGAACGTCACGAGAGAGGAGAATATTATGAAGCAGCTCAAATATACAGACGTGTTTACCAAAAAACGTCATCAAAAAAAACTCATTTACGGGGAAGTGTCGCTTTTCATACGGGCGAATGTTTTCAAAAGGTTAATAACCCGAATAGAGCATTGAGCGGATATACCAATGCCATACGATACAAGTACATAGACAGTACGGCCGTATTGCATCAGGCACAAATGAATCACAAACTAGGCCGCTATGCGGAGGCAATTAAACAATACAATGCTTTCCTTGAAATCGACCCTGAAAATAGGTTGGCTAAAAATGGAATCAAAGGTTGTGAATCGGCTCCCGAATGGAAAAAGAATCCTACTCGTCACAAAGTAAAGAAGATGGATAAATGGAATTCTCGTGACGGAGAATTTTCTCCCATGTTTTACGGTTCCGATTACGATCAAATTATATTTACTTCTTCCCGTAAAGAAGCATCGGGTGATGAAAAAAGTCCGATTACCGGAGTGAAAAATAACGACTTTTTCCTGATCAGACAGGATGAAAAAAAACAATGGCTGAAACCGGAAGCTATATCAAGCGGCGTAAACACGGAATTTGATGAAGGAACGCCGTCTTTCACCGCCGATGGGTCCCAAATGTATTACACCTATTGTGCTTCGGGAGAAGATTCTCAGTACACGGCAGAGATTCGTGTTTCAGCTCGCTCCGGTGCTCAATGGGCTGCCGGAACAAAAGTCGAAATATTTAAAGATTCGACTCACATGGCCGCTCATCCGGCTGTGGGAGCCGACGGTTATCTATACTTCGTTTCGGACATAGAGGGCGGATATGGAGGAAAAGATATTTGGCGAATTTCTCTCGATGGAATCGGGTCGCTGTTTCCGGAGAATTTAGGACCGGAAATCAATACTCCGGGCGATGAAATGTTTCCTTATATACGTGAAGACAGTCTTTTGTATTTTTCATCCGACGGACATCCGGGTATGGGAGGGTTAGACATTTTCAGAGCGAGAGAAAGCAGAGGAAAATGGTTAGTCGAAAACATGAAAGCACCGATTAACAGTCAGGGTGATGATTTCGGAATCACTTTCATGGGGAAAAAAGAATCGGGATATTTCAGCAGTAATCGCAATGACGGAAAAGGAACAGATCATATTTATTCATTCGATCTTCCGGGAACTTATGTTTACGTGGAAGGATGGATTTTGGATCATGAGGAAAATGACCTTCCCGGAGCAACCGTCCGAATAGTCGGAAAAGATGGAACAAACGAACGCATATTTGCTCGCGGCGATGCCACCTATTTCATGGAAGTCACACCGGGAATGGAATATGTAATGATGGCAAGTGCTCCGGATCACCTCAACCGGAAACAAACACTATCAGTCCCGAATGAACAAAAAAGCGAAACTTTTTATGTCGATTTTTACCTTCCGCCGATTACACGGCCGGTATTAATAGAAAATATTTTCTACGATTTCGATAAAGCCACCTTACGTCCGGAATCGAAAGAAGCGTTGGAAGAGTTAATCGCCATGCTTGAGGACAATCCGAATGTAACAATCGAATTATTGGCTCACACCGACAGAAAAGGCTCGGAAGAATATAACCTCAACTTGTCGCAACGGCGGGCGCAATCGGTTGTGGATTATCTGATAAAAGGAGGTATCGCTCCCGATCGTTTAGTGGCCAAAGGGTATGGAAAATCTACTCCGACAACCGTCAGCAAAAAAGTGGCGGAACAGTTTGATTTCCTTCCTGAAGGTCAAGAACTGAATATCGAATTTATTGAAACTTTGGATCCGATTCAACAAGCAAAAGCAGACCAAATTAACCGAAGAACGGAATTTCAAGTTCTTTCTGTCACGTATCGGTTAATGTAAGCAAGGATAGCGAATTAAATCATGAATACAATGAAGAACTATTTTATTACAGAGAAAATCCGGTTTTGTTTGTTATTGTCCCTCCTTATTTTTTCTTTTTCGGCAGCGAGTTTTGCTCAAAAGCCGCAAGTGCGATGGATGTATCTTTGGAACGGATTACGGAATAATCAACCGGACGAAGAAATGCCGAAAGGAAATGCCTCGTTTCAAATTCTGGAAAGAAAAGCAAAAATAAATAAAACTACACAACTGATACCGGTCAATCAAAGAGAATGGATTCTTTCCGACGGATGGGAATTATCCGCTTCCGAGAGATTAATCGAATCCGGAGAATCTCTTTTCGACCCTGAACTGAATACTCAAAATTGGCTGAATGCAATTGTTCCCGGAACCGTTCTGACAACATTGGTCGATCAGGGAATTTATCCCGACCCCTATTTCGGATTAAACAATTTGAGTATCCCGGATACTCTTTGCCGCATGGATTGGTGGTATCGAATCGTGTTTGAAACTCCGGAACTATCCGACAATAAACAATATCGATTATTGTTCAACGGAATTAATTATCGAGCGGAGGTTTTTTTGAATGAAACAAAATTAGGAAATATAGACGGAGCCTTTATTCGCGGCAAATTTGAAGTCACCGATTTAATCAAAAAATCGGAGAAAAATGTGTTGGTTGTTCATATTTTTCCTCCGAATAATCCGGGAATCCCTCACGAACAATCGATGAAAGCAGGACAAGGACTTAACGGCGGACAATTATGTTTGGATGGCCCGACATTTATCTGTTCGGAAGGTTGGGATTGGATGCCGGGAATTAGAGACCGGAATATCGGGATTTGGCAAGATGTACGATTAACGGCTTCCGACAAAGTTGTTTTATCCGATCCGCAAATCATAACAGAACTTTCCTCGGATTACAAACAAGCGAAAATAACCATTCATGCGGATATTCAAAATACATCTTCCCAATCCGTTTCGGGAAATTTGGTTTTCAACATGGATGAGCATGTTGAAATTAAACAACCTTATCAACTATCGCCCAACGAAAGTAGAACCGTGACGCTGTCGCCAGAAAATCATTCCGGACTGATTGTTGAAAATCCGCGTCTGTGGTGGCCGAACGGATACGGAGAACAACATCTATATCACGCCGAACTGAAAGTTTTTACCGGCAAAAATGAACTTTCCGATTCACGAAAAATCCGTTGGGGTATTCGCGAAATGTCTTACGAACTGATGGCTCATGTTTCGGATAAAAATCAGCGATTTGCTTATTCTCCGGTAAGAACAATCAAAAACGGCAAACCGATATTCGATTATATCAACAGGAAATATTACGATGAAGAAATACAAATTCCGACTCTTTATCCGGATGCCGATGTTTCGGGTTTGGAAGAATTATCGAACGACGATCCGATAGGTGCTTATTTGGTTATCCGGGTGAATGGCGTTCGTATTTTTTGCCGAGGCGGAAACTGGGGAATGGATGAT
>JAIRRK010000117.1 GCA_031256015.1 Dysgonamonadaceae bacterium | reverse complement strand
TCCCGAAGTATTTATCGTCAGTCTTTCTATTGACGGAGAAACGTGTACGGCCATTTTGAAAGATGCTCAATTTCATCCGGTATCGGATGAATTGCTTCATGCTGATTTTTTACAAGTATTTGAAAACAAACCCGTCGCATTTGAAATTCCGGTTACATTAGAAGGTTTGGCAGAAGGAGTTAAAGCCGGAGGTAAACTTTCTTTGGAAATGAGAAAGTTAAAAGTGAAAGGCCTTTACAAAAACTTTCCCGAAAAATTAACAATCGATATTACGAATTTGGGCTTAGGCAAAACCATTCAAGTAGGAACTTTATCGTTCGATAATCTTGAATTGTTAAATTCGAAAGACAATGTAGTATGTGCGGTTAAACTTACTCGTGCTGCTCGTGGTGCTGCTGCAAAACAACAATAATAATTGAAATAAAAGATTGACCAACAATCAATCTGTTTCGTTATTCATTCGATGAAATATTTAATTATCGGTTTGGGAAATATTGGAAGAGAGTACGAAAATACTCGACACAATATAGGGTTTATGATATTGGATGCTTTAACTAAGGCATCCAATGTTGTTTTTGCGGATAAACGTTATGGAGCCATCGCGGAACTGAAGATAAAAAACAAGGTTTTAGTTTTATTAAAACCTTCCACTTACATGAATTTAAGCGGAAATGCCGTTCGTTATTGGATGCAAAAAGAAAACATTCCGATGGAAAATATTCTGATTGTTGTCGATGATTTGGCTTTACCTTTCGGCTCTTTACGCTTAAAAGCAAAAGGAAGTGATGCCGGACACAACGGGTTAAAGCATATCCGGGAAACATTAGGGACAACACAATACAACCGACTTCGTTTCGGAATTGGGAATGAATTTTCTTCCGGATATCAAATAGAATACGTTCTGCATTCATTTTCGGAAGAAGAACAAAAATTACTCCCCGAAAGAATTGATAAAGCCTTGGAAATAATCAAAAGCTTCGCTTTAGCCGGAATACAAATCACAATGAATCAATTCAATAACAAATAAATGACTGAAGTAAGAATTGATAAATGGATGTGGGCTACCCGAATCTTCAAAACAAGAACAATCGCCGTTGAAGCTTGCAAAAAAGGACGGATTAAGGTGAACAATGCCGTAATTAAACCATCAAGAATGATTAAAATCGGAGACGTTATACAAGTCTATAAACCGCCCGTTACTTATTCATTCAAAGTATTGGATTTAACGGTTAATCGCATCGGGGCAAAATTAGTTTCTGATTTTTTAGAAAACATTACTCCTCCCGAACAATACGAGATATTGGAATTACAAAAAATAAGCGGATTCATTAATCGGGCAAAAGGAAGCGGTCGACCTACCAAAAAAGACCGCCGTGAATTGGATGATTTTTCAACTTCGACTTTTCTTGATGATGATGATTTTGATTTCGACTTTGATTTTGATGAATAAAAATATTATTCGTGATGATAAGGCTCATTATGAAGAATAGTCATTGCACGATAAAGTTGCTCAACAAAAATCAATCGAATCAGTTGATGTGAAAACGTCATCTTGGATAACGAAATTTTTTCATGCGCCATATCGTAAACCTTGGAAGAAAAACCATAAGGTCCTCCGATAATAAAAACCAATGATTTCGGTATCGAATGTGTTTTTTTCTCCAAATATTCAGCAAACTTAACCGACGAAAATTCCTTTCCGCGTTCATCCAGCAACACAATATAATCAGTCGGTTTAAGCATTTTAAGAATCAACTCTCCTTCTTTTTCTTTTTGTTGCTCGAAAGATAGACTTTTCGTGCTCTTTATATCCGGAATAATTTTGATTTCAAAAGAAAGATAATGTTGCAACCTGTGATGAAATTCATTCATCCCTTTTTCCACAAAATCCTGAGTTGTTTTCCCGATAACAATTAAATGGACTTTCATTAAAGAGCTGTTATTAAGATTTATGAAGCCAAGATTATTTTAACAAAATATCAGTATCAATAATTGAGCTGTCAATACACGCAAGAACATAGTCAACGGATAAACAGTGGCATAACTCACGGAAGGAGTATCATTTCCGGCAATGCCATTGGAAAAAGCCAAAGCAGGAGGGTCGGTCGAGCTGCCGGCAAGAAGCCCCATCAAGGTATAATAATTCATTTTGAAAAATTTCCGCGCAACAATACCTATCACAAACATCGGAATTAAAGTGATAATCACTCCATAACCAACCCATTTCAAACCTCCCTGATTGACGATTGTATCGACAAATCCATCTCCGGCTCCCAATCCGACACAGGCCAAAAACAAACAAATACCAACTTCACGCAGCATTAAATTAGCACTCATTGTCGTATAAGTCACCAAATGATATTTCGGGCCGAAAATACTAATCAAAATCGCCACAATAAGCGGACCGCCGGCCAATCCCAATTTAACAGGTTGAGGGATTCCCGGGAAATGAATCGGAATGCTTCCCAATAATATTCCCAAGAAAACACCAATAAAAATAGGTACCAAGTTAGGCTCGTTCAAGCGTTTCATTTGATTACCCAAAAACTTTTCCACACTTTTGATTGCTTTTTCATCACCGACAACCGTTACCCGGTCTCCCACTTGCAATTGAAGTGCAGGATCGGCAATCAAATCGACTCCCGAACGATTTACTCGAGTAATATTCACACCGAAGTTATTTCGCAAATTCAATTGTCGGATAGCGCGTCCGTTTACTCCTGATTTGGTTATCAATATTCTCCTCGAAACAAGATGGGAATCCAATAAATCCCATTCTTCTTGAGCCATCGTAATCTCGTTTCCTAAAAAAGCAACAATGGCTTCATGATTTTTAGGAGTAGTGGCTATGTAAACTTTGTCTTTTTCGCTTAAAACGGTTTTAGAAGACGCTATTTCTATTGTATTATCAGAATGAAGAACTCTCGATATAACAAATTTTCTATTTATTAATCGATGAATTTCATACAAATTTTTCTTAAACACCGAAGGATTCGTAACCTCAAGAGAAAACAATTCAATCTTTTCCTCTCTCGTTGATGAAGCTTTATTTATGGCTTCCGTTTCTTTCTCCGCATTGATTCTAAAGATGTATTTTAATGAAATGATTGTGAAAATAATCCCCACCACAGCCAGAGGATAAGCTACGGCATATCCCATTGCGATGGTATTGTCCCCTATTCCATTATTCATATCAGCGAAAGCCTGTTGCGCAGCTCCAAGACCCGGCGTATTGGTTACCGCTCCCGAAAGAACACCGACCATCGTTTGCATTGGAACTCCCGTTATATAATGAAGAACAATAGTTGTGATAACTCCTAAGAAAACAAGAGCCATAGCCAACATATTCAATGTGATTCCTCCTTTTTTGAAAGAAGCAAAAAAGCCCGGCCCTACTTGCAAACCAACAGAGTAAACAAAAAGAATTAATCCGAATTCCCTCATGAAATGAAGAATTTCATGGTTTACCTGTAATCCTAAATGGCCGAATAAAATACCTACAAAAAGAACAAACGTAATCCCTAAAGAAATTCCAAAGACTTTAATTTTGCCCAAAGAAATACCTAATACAATTACTGCAGCAAACAAAATAACAGTATGAGCGACACCATCGCTCATAAACAAATCAACCAACCAATCCATTCTTATGTTTTTTGAAATTTCCGCAAAAGTAGATAAAGTAATTTTAATTACCTAACAAAGAAGCAATATTACTCACAAAAAGTTTCATCGCAATGGCTAACAAAATGATGCCAAAGAATTTACGCAAGACATAAACACCGGCTTGTCCAATCTTTTTTTGCACAAAATCAACATTCCTCAATACAATGTAAACAATAAACATATTTAATAATAATGCCAATATAATGTTCAGTGAGTTATATTCGGCTTTTAGCGACAACAAAGCGGTAAAAGCTCCCGGCCCCGCCAATAAAGGGAAAATAATCGGAACAATCGTAGCATTATTTGTAGGTCCGTCCATTTTGAAGATTTCGATTCCGAATGTCATTTCGCAACCGATCACAAAAAGGACGATCGAGCCCGCTACGGCAAAAGAAGATACATCCACTCCGAACAATCTCAAAATACCTTCGCCTATAAAGAAAAAGGCCAAAAGAATTAAGAAAGAGAAGAATGAAGCTTTAAATGAGCTATAAGTCTTATGCCTTTGTTTCAAATCGATGAAAATGGGAAGAGACCCCGTAACATCAATAATTGCGAAAAGAACAATAAAGGCACTGATTAATTCTTGGATATTGAATAACCACATAACAAAAATAATTTAATTAACACATAAGGCATCATTCAGGGCGATTACCGCATCAACATACCTATCTCTATTGATGACAAACTGCATATTCACCTGTTTCAGAGATTGACCGAAACATTCTATATTGATATTGTTTTTCGACAAGGAATAAGCTCCTCTGTACAAAAATCCGGGATGAGCAATATTGCTTCCCATTGCACATACGATTGCAACTTCTTTGATTGTTAAACGATAAACAATGTTCTCCATTTCCTCCAACATCTTGCGAACAATGGGCTTGTCCCAAACAACCATTGTAAT
>JAIRRK010000049.1 GCA_031256015.1 Dysgonamonadaceae bacterium | reverse complement strand
TCCCAATCGTGATTGATAATATTTTCCAATCGAATGGTTTGCTCTATTTCTCCCGTTTGAGGATTAACCGTATAAATTTCCGCTTCGCTTCCGCTGTCGTTATGAGTCCATATTTTGCCTCTCCGGTAAACCAATCCCGAAGATTCAGACAATAAATCGTCCAAATCCGATTCCGCATTGACGGCTAAATCCATGCTCCGGGATGAAGCTTTTCCTTCTGAAACCAAGAATAAAAACATCAATAGAAAAAGAGAAAATAAATGTTTGTTCATAAGCCGTTTTACAATATTTAAGCAAATGTAAAGAATTGCAATTAGAAGCCGAATTTTTATTTGCAAAAATAACTTACTTTTGTATCCTATAACATAAACAGTTGTTTCGTGAGAAAATATCTTATTGTCGTCTTTCTGTTTTTATTTTCCGTTCCATCCGTTAAATCGATAAATACCGACAGTTTGCAAGTCAGCCTGCTGACTGTAATGCCTCGTCCGAATGAGGTTTATACGGTTTACGGACATTCCGCTTTGCGTTTATATTATCCCGAAAAAGGAATAAACGATGTCTATAATTGGGGAATATTCAGTTTTAATCATTCATTTTTTTTGTATCGCTTTATCAAGGGGGAAACCGATTATTCATTGGGCGTATCGGATTACAACGAATTTCTGTATTATTACGCGCTGGGAAACTCCACCATCGAAGAGCAGGTATTGAACCTTTCTTCCGGAGAGAAGGAAAAACTGCTGGAAATATTATCGAATAATTTGCTTCCTCAAAATATCGTTTACCGGTACAATTTTTTGTTCGATAATTGCACGACCCGAATAAGAGACATTATCGAAAAAATAACGGACAATCGGGTGATTTATCCTGCTTCGGAAAAAGAAGTTACGTTTCGTGATTTAATCCGTTCCTGTACCTCTCCCTATCCGTGGATGTCTTTCGGCATTGATCTTATTATCGGAAACGGAGCGGATTCGTTAATCAATGTTCGGCAGCAAATGTTTCTGCCTGTGAACTTAAAAGAATTTTGGGATGAAAGCTATGTAATCGAGAAAACGGATTCAACAACCGTGAAACGGCCGATTGTTGAATTGTCTCAAACAATATTAAAAACCGAGTCACAACAAAACGAAAAAACGGCAAGCTTTTTTGATGCTTTCCGTGTAGGAATTTTGATTTTCGTTTTTTATCTGATAGTCACTGTTTGGAGTATTCGAAAGAAACGCATGTTCAAGGGAGTTTTCAGTATCCTTTTCCTGATTGCCGGACTTTGCGGAATCGTCGTCGGATTCTTATTATTCTTTTCGGAGCATCCCTGTGTTTCTCCCAATTGGAATATTTTGTGGTTGCATCCTTTGCATTTTATCGGATTTGCCGGATATTTTTTCAAGAAATCTTACCCTCTTATCACTTTGTTTCATGGGCTTAATTTAGTACTTTTGTGCATCTTGTTATTCGGATGGTTATGGATTCCGCAAACATTGAATACAGCGAATATTCCTTATGCTTTATGTTTGTTCCTTGCATCGGTTTCTTGGTTTTATTACATGAAAAAAAATAAAAGATTTAGATTTGGAAAATAGACGATCTCAAATGAGTAAATGGTTAGCACCTTTAATCGTGCTTTTAAGTGTAACGGGATTAAAAGCTCAGCAATCGACAGTAACGCCTCCCAAGTTGGTTGTGAGTATTGTTGTTAACGAATTAAAAGGAGATTACTTGGATTATTTCAGTTCCTTATTCGGAGAAAGAGGATTTAAGAGGCTCATGAATGAAGGATTGTATTATTATTCGGTCGAATTTGGATTTCCCAACTTAAGCGAAGCCTCTTCTGCGGCAAGTATCTATACGGGAACATATCCTTATTATCACGGAATAACCGGTAATAAGAAATACGATTTCTCGTTAAACAGAGAAGTTTCGATTGTTGCCGATAATAATTTCATGGGGAATTACACCACCGACAGATTTTCTCCGCTGAGTTTACAGGCAAGTACAATCGGTGATGAATTGAAAATCGCTTCGAATGGGAAAAGTAAAGTTTATTCCATAGCACCTAATGCAGCACAGGCAATTGTTTCGGCCGGAAGGTATGCCGACGGTGCTTTTTGGCTCGATGATTACAACGGAAAATGGGCTACTACGACTTATTATAAGGATTTACCGTATTTTGTCGATAGATATAATTCGACGTCATCCATAGGAAATTATTCCGATAAAACATGGACTCAGTCACATTCTCATTACATCGGATTCCCTTATTCAACACGAACAACTTCGTTCTCCTATTCGTTTCCCAAATCGGACAACAATCGTTTTTTGAAAATAAAACAATCATCGCTGATTAATAGCGAAGTAACCGATTTGGCCATTCAATTTATGGAATCGAACGGACTCGGTCGAAATGTAACTCCCGATTTATTGGCTCTTACTTATTACGCGGGAAATTATAAATTCGGTGAAAATTGTGAAGAATACAGTTTCGAAATTCAAGACATCTACTATCGCTTAGATAAAGAGTTGGAAAAATTATTCGATACAATCGATAAAAAAGTGGGAATGGGAAATGCGCTGATTCTTCTCACTTCATCGGGATATTATGATTCTCTCAATCTATTGCCCGAAGGTTATCAGCCAGCCGGAGAGTTTCATCCAAACCGTTGTACGGCCTTGTTAAATATGTATTTGATGGCCGTTTACGGACAAGGCAATTGGGTGAATGCTTTTTATCAAAATCAGATATATCTGAACAAAAAATTGGCTGAAGAGAAACAAGTCAAATGGGAAGAACTGCTTCGGAAAGCGGCCGAGTTTGTTTCTCAGTTTACCGGAGTTCAAGATGTAACGACATCCGGACAACAAATAAACAATGATTCGGAACGTTCGGCTTACTTTCGCAGAGGAATGTACTCCAAATTGAGCGGAGATATTTTTGTCGAATTACAGCCCGGATGGATAATTGTAGACGAAAAAGGAAATGATAAGAAAGAATATCGACGTGATAATATGATTCCGTCTCCATTATTCATTTACGGACGAAACATTAAAAAAGAAAACATCGACCGAAGAATAAATGTCGCGGAAATAGCATCGTCTCTTTCCTTCATTTTACGAATACGACCTCCCAATGCGTGCAAAGAATTTGCATTGAGAGAAATTACAAATAAATAATTCAGAAAAAAATAAACAATATAAAAATCATGGGTTTTAATGATATCCTAACAAAATTATTCGGAAATAAATCTCAAAGAGATTTAAAAGAGATTGATCCTTATGTAAGAAAAGTCTTGGCGGCTTATTTCGAAATAGAAAAACTTTCCAATGACGATTTGCGTAAACGATCGCAAGAATTAATGAATTTAATTCAAGAAAAAGTGGCCGAAAAACAGGCAAAAATCATCGAATTAAAATCAACAATTGAAAATTTGGAATTAGAAGAAAGAGAATCCGTTTGGAACGAAATAGATAAAATAGAAAAAGACATCACGGATGAACACGAAAAAACATTGGAAGAAATTCTTCCGGAAGTTTTTGCTATCGTAAAAGATACGGCTCGACGGTTTACTCAAAACGAAACCATCGAAGTTACGGCAACGGAATTTGACAGGCAATTGGCTGTCGATCACGATTTTGTTTCCATCGAAAAAGATAAAGCCGTTTATAAAAATCATTGGGTAGCCGGAGGAAACGAGATTGTCTGGGACATGATTCATTATGACGTTCAATTGTTCGGAGGCGTTGTGCTTCACAAAGGTAAAATCGCCGAAATGGCTACCGGAGAAGGAAAAACTTTAGTTGCTACTTTGCCCGTTTTCTTGAATGCAATGACTCACAATGGCGTTCATGTTGTAACGGTAAACGATTATCTATCGAAACGCGACTCGGAATGGATGGGGCCTTTGTATATGTTTCATGGGCTGTCTGTCGATTGCATCGATAAACATAAACCCAATTCTCCCGAACGCCGCAAAGCTTACGAAGCGGATATTACATTCGGAACGAATAACGAATTCGGTTTTGATTATTTGAGAGACAATATGGCAATCAGTCCGAAAGATTTAGTTCAAAGAAAACACAATTATGCCATCGTCGATGAGGTCGATTCCGTATTGATTGACGATGCCCGTACGCCTCTTATCATATCGGGACCGGTTCCGAAAGGAGAAGATCAATTGTATGAAGAATACAGAGGAAGGGTGGAAAGTTTAGTCGGTATCCAGAAAAAATTAACCAACAATCTTTTAACCGACGCCAGAAAACTGATAGGTTCGGAAGATTCGAAAATCAACGAAGAAGGGTTTAAATTGCTGTTCCGCTCTTTCAAAGGAATGCCCAAAAACAAAGCCTTGATTAAATTCTTGAGTGAACCGGGAATTAAGGCAAATATGTTGAAAACGGAGGAGTTTTATATGCAACAGCAAAACCGCGAAATGCATATCATCACCGATGAATTGTTTTTTGTAATTGATGAAAAGAATAACTCCATCGAGTTGACCGATAAAGGAATCGATTTATTAACCGGAAATTCGGAAGACCCGTATTTCTTTGTCCTTCCCGACATCGGAGTTGAAATAGCGGAAATCGAAAAAGAAGCCGGTTCGGATAATGAAAAACAAGCGAAGAAAGATGAATTGATGCAAAACTATGCCGTCAAATCGGAACGGGTTCATACGGTAAACCAATTATTGAAAGCTTATTGTTTATTCGAAAAAGACGATGAATATATCGTTGTCGATAATAAAGTGAAAATTGTTGACGAGCAAACCGGTCGGGTTATGGAAGGTCGTCGGTATTCCGATGGGTTGCATCAGGCAATCGAAGCCAAAGAACGAGTGACGGTAGAAGCGGCCACTCAAACTTTCGCAACGATTACATTACAGAACTATTTCAGAATGTATCATAAATTAGCCGGTATGACCGGTACTGCGGAAACGGAAGCCGGTGAATTTTGGGATATTTATAAACTGGATGTAGTTGTTATTCCGACGAATAGGCCCATTGCTCGAAACGATATGAACGATCGTATCTACAAAACAGCTCGGGAAAAATATGCTGCCGTAATTGAAGAAATTATTAATTTGAGAGAACAAGGACGTCCGGTATTGGTCGGAACAACTTCAGTGGAAATTTCCGAATTATTAAGTCGGATGCTTAATATGCGTAAAATTCCGCACAATGTTTTGAATGCGAAATTGCACCAGAAAGAAGCCGAAATTGTTGCTCAAGCCGGACAAAAAGGAACGGTTACTATCGCTACGAACATGGCCGGTCGTGGTACCGACATCAAACTTTCTACGGAAGTGAAAGAAGCAGGAGGTTTGGCAATTATCGGTACGGAACGCCATGACTCCCGGCGCGTCGACAGGCAGTTGCGTGGTCGTTCCGGTCGTCAGGGAGACCCGGGTTCTTCCGTATTCTTCGTTTCACTTGAAGATGATTTGATGCGTTTATTCGCCTCTGAAAGAATCGCCGGAATGATGGATAAAATGGGATTCAAAGAAGGTGAAGTGTTGGAACATAGCATGTTGAACAAATCGGTAGAACGAGCCCAAAAGAAAGTGGAAGAAAACAACTTCGGTATTCGTAAACGATTGCTTGAATACGATGATGTAATGAATTCCCAAAGAGAAGTAATCTATAAACGCCGGAGAAATGCCTTGATGGGAGAACGCATCGGATTGGATGTTTTGAATATATTATATGATACATCTCAAACCATATCGGAAGATTTTTATGAATCAAAAGATTACGAAGGTCTGAAATTTGAACTTTTCAAAACATTGGCATTGGAAACTCCCGTTACGGAAGAACAGTTTAAAGATACAAAGAAAGATGAAATAGTTGAAACTGTTTTCAGTGCGGCAGTGGATAGTTTCAAACGGAAAAACGAACGGATGATTCAAGTTGCTCAGCCGAATATCGAACGAGCTTACAAAGAATTTGGAAATCGTTTTGAAAATATTATGGTTCCGATAACCGACGGAAAAAAGATTTACAATATCAGTTGTAATTTGAAAACAGCTTACGAAACGGAATCGAAAGACATTGTGAAATCATTCGAAAAATCGATTCTGCTTCATTCGATTGACGAGTCGTGGAAAGAACATCTTCGCGAAATGGACGATTTAAGACAATCGGTTCAAAATGCAAGTTACGAAAATAAAGACCCTTTGTTGATTTATAAATTGGAATCGTTCGATTTGTTCAAGAACATGGTTAATTCGATGAACAAAAAGACTGTTTCCGTATTAATGAGAGGACAGGTTTACATTCGTGAACAAGAAATCCGAGAAGCCGAACCGGAAAAGAAAACGGATTACAGTCGATACCAAACGCAAAAAGACGAATTAGCCGATAGCAGAAAACTACAGGGTGATGTCGCACGACGTGATACCCGCGAACAAAAAAGAGAACCTGTTCGCGTGGAAAAAACTGTTGGAAGAAATGATCCTTGTCCTTGCGGAAGCGGAAAAAAATACAAAGCTTGTTGCGGAAGATAGAAAAAGCGTCGATGTGCCGACCTTTTATTTATTACGGCGCATCGGCACATTAACACATTAATTATTATGGCTTATATCGATTATTACAAAATATTGGGAGTAAGTAAAACGGCTTCGCAAGATGAAATCAAAAAAGCCTACAAAAAACTGGCCCGCAAATATCATCCCGATTTAAATCCGAATGACAACTCGGCGCACGTCAAGTTTCAGGAAATAAACGAAGCAAATGAAGTACTCGGCGATTCGGAGAAAAGAAAAAAATACGACGAGTACGGTGAAAATTGGAAACATGCCGAACAATACGAACAAGCCAAACAACAAAGCGGCGAATACGGTGGCGGAAATCATTCCTATCGGGATTTTTCGGGAGGATTCAGTCACTTCGACGGAGGAAATGCCGAAGGATTCTCCGATTTCTTTGAAAATCTGTTTGGAAATGCAGGAAGAAGCGGAAGAAACAGAACGTCAGCGTATAAAGGGCAAGATTTTCATGGTGAAGTCCATTTAAATCTTCGAGATGCTGCAAAAACGCACAAACAAACAATCGAAGTCAACGGCAAAAAGTTAAGGATAACCGTTCCCGCCGGAATTGCCAACGAGCAACAAATCAAATTGAAAGGGCAAGGCGGACCGGGATTGAACGGAGCTCCCAGCGGCGATTTATATCTGACTTTTATTATTCAACCCGACCCGATATTTAAACGGAATGGGAACGATTTGCATATTAATGTCTCCTTAGACCTTTATACGGCCGTATTGGGAGGAGAACTATCGGTTGATACTTTCGACGGCAGAGTGAAAATGAAGGTGAAAGAAGGAACTCAACCCGGCTCTAAGGCTCGTTTGAAAGGGAAAGGTTTTCCGATTTATAAAAAAGACGGTCAGTTCGGCGATTTAATCGTAACCTATGATGTACAGCTTCCTTCGCAGTTAACAGACAGGCAAAGAGAGTTATTCCTCGAATTGCAAAAAACAAACAAATAAACACGTGAATTATGGAACCCGATTATATCATCATAAAAAAGTATATTGAACATTGCAATATCGAACCTGATTTTATTCATTTGCTGGAGGAAAACGGGTTAATACATATTTATGAATTTGAAAACGAACGGTTTCTCCATAGCGATGAATTGGCCGACATGGAAAGATTCGCTCGTTTATATTACGATTTATCCATTAATATCGAAGGTATCGACGTGATTCAAAATTTGTTGAACCAGATAAACGGTCTGCAGGAAGAATTGAAAAATTTACGGAGTCAACTTCGATTATCAGAATAATTTATTTATCATGAATACTCTCGGATTACTTACTAATGACCCTTGGCTGGAGCCTCATCGCTCTCAGATAGAGAGTCGATATACTTATTTTTTGAATAAAGAGAAAGAGTTGACCAAAAACCATCAAATCGGGTTAACCGATTTTGCTTCCGGGTATTTATATTTCGGGTTGCATCGAACTGATGATGAATGGGTATTCCGCGAATGGGCTCCCTATGCGAGCGATATTTATTTAATCGGCGATTTCAATCATTGGGAAGAAAAACCCGAGTACAAACTGTCTTCCATCGGGCAAGGTGTTTGGGAAATCCGGCTCCCGCTGAATGTGCTGTCTCATTTAGACTTATATAAATTAAAAATTCATTGGAGAGAAGGTTCCGGAGAAAGAATCCCGGCTTGGACAAAAAGAGTTGTTCAAGACGAGAAAACATATATCTTCAGTGCTCAGGTTTGGAATCCTGAAAATGAGTATCAATTTAAAGTAACCGATTTCAAACCCCGAACCGATCCGTTATTGATTTACGAATGTCATATCGGAATGGCAACTTCGGAAGAAAAAGTCGGCTCTTATAAAGAGTTTTCCGAAAACATCCTCCCCCGAATCAAGGACGACGGCTACAATACCATTCAGATTATGGCTATTCAGGAGCATCCTTATTACGGTTCATTCGGATATCACGTTTCCGGCTTCTTTGCCGCATCTTCTCGTTTCGGAACTCCCGACGAGTTGAAAGAATTAATCGATAAAGCTCACTCGATGGGAATTGCCGTTATTATGGATATTGTTCATTCTCACGCCGTTAAAAATGAAGTGGAAGGATTGGGACGATTCGACGGTTCCTATACACAATATTTTCACGGAGGAGACAGACGGGAACATCCGGCTTGGGATTCACTGTGTTTCGATTACGGAAAAAACGAAGTTATTCATTTCCTCTTGTCCAATTGCAAGTTTTGGCTGGAAGAATATAAGTTCGACGGTTTCCGGTTCGACGGAGTAACTTCCATGCTGTATTACAGTCACGGATTGGGCGAAGCTTTCATGAATTACAGCGATTATTACAACGGAAATCAGGATGCGGATGCTATTTGTTATCTGACCTTAGCCAATCAATTGATACACGAAGTAAATAAAAATGCCATCACCATAGCCGAAGAAGTAAGCGGAATGCCCGGATTAGCCGTTCCGGTCGATGGCGGAGGCTATGGATTTGATTATCGAATGGCTATGAATATTCCGGATTATTGGATCAAATTAATTAAAGAGAAAAAAGATCAGGATTGGCATCCTTCCGGAATATGGTGGGAAACAACCAACCGAAGAGCCGACGAAAAAACAATCAGTTACGCCGAAAGTCACGACCAAGCTTTGGTCGGAGACAAAACAATCATCTTCCGATTGATTGATTCCGATATGTACTGGCACATGATGATTGGCGATGAGAATTTAACTGTCGACCGAGGAATCGCTCTCCATAAAATGATTCGATTAATTACCGCATCCACTATCAACGGAGGTTACTTGAATTTTATGGGAAATGAATTCGGCCATCCCGAATGGATTGACTTCCCTCGACAAAATAACGGATGGTCGTACAAATATGCCCGCAGACAATGGGATTTGGTGGATAATCCGAACTTAAAATATAAATATCTCGGTGATTTCGATAAAGTAATGATTCATCTAATCGGAAAAACAAAGACATTTCAAGCTTTACCGATTCAAAAAGTGTGGGACAATGACGGCGACCAAATATTGGCCTTCCAAAGAAAAGATTTGGTGTTCCTGTTTAACTTCAACCCGGTGAAGTCGTTCACTGATTACGGTTTTTTGGTTTCTCCCGGAAAGTACGAAATCGTATTGAATACCGATAACAAACAATTCGGAGGGTTCGGACTTATTGATGAATCAATCGAACATTTTACGGTTTCCGACCCTTTATACGAAAAAGAGAAAAAGGAATGGCTGAAAGTGTATCTTCCGGCACGAAGCGCCATCGTACTGAAACGAACAGACTAATCGTACACAATCATGCTTTACCCTTTCACGTTCAAACCTGTTTTTAAATCGGTACTCTGGGGCGGAGACGCAATAAGTAAGTACAAACACATTCATCCCCGCTTGGATGGAATCGGCGAAAGTTGGGAAATCTCGGCGTTGCCCGGCAATGTTTCGATTGTAGCCGACGGAAAGTTAAAAGGACTATCTTTAACCGATTTAATTGCTTCTTACGGAGAAAAATTACTCGGAAAGAAAGCAATAACACAGTTCGGTTATACCTTCCCTCTTCTGATTAAATTGATTGATGCAAAACAAGATTTATCCGTTCAAGTACATCCGAACGACAGATTAGCCCGGGAAAGGCATCACGCATCGGGGAAAACCGAAATGTGGTACGTTATCAAGGCTTCCGAAGATTCGTATTTGTATTCCGGTTTTTCGAAAGAAATAACACCGGAACGCTATCTGCAAAGTTTGAATGTCGGTACCTTTTTGAGTTATCTTGCAAAACACAAAGTAAAACCGGGCGATGTTTTTTTCATCCCCGCCGGGCGAGTTCATGCTATCGGTGCGGGATGCTTGATTGCCGAAATTCAACAGACTTCCGATATAACTTATCGCATTTACGATTACGACAGGAAAGATAAAGACGGAAAAAAAAGAGAACTGCACACCGAATTGGCTAAAGAGGCCATCGACTATCGGCTTTATCCGGAATATAAATTAACCTATCAGCAAGGAAACGAGGTCCGGAATTTGGTTGATTCCGATTACTTTATTACAAACCTGATTGAAGGAAAAAAAGGAAACAATATTCATCTTACACACAATAACACGTTCGTCATTTATATCTGTATTGAAGGAAACATACGACTGACCGATAATAAAGGCAACACCCTTTTCATGAAACAGGGAGAAACCTGCCTGATTCCGGCCGAGAACGCTCATTTAGTCATAATTCATCCCGAAAAAGACAGCAAGCTATTGGAAACTTTCATCTAGATTCCTGATTGAAACAACGATTCTTCATTGCCGCTTTGGGGCAAAAATGATCAAAATTTAGCTTTGCGCGTAGCGCAGCGAGAGGTGTCCTTTCCCGGTAGCCACCCTGCAAGGAGAGTGGTAGTCATCATGCGAGGAGAGTCAAGCGAAACGCAGCTCGGAGGTAGGGCGCAGAGTTTAAAACGGCCTAGACTTTGTAGGCGGGGTACCCGCTCGATGCAGGCGGCGTTAAAAAATCCGGGCTGTCTGAGCGAAGCGAGTTCTCCGGATTTTAGCCGACCAATCGCTAGCGGGTCGCCGAAAAGCCAAGCATTGATTTTTCTTGCTTCTTCTTTGTATCAAGACAAAGAAGAAGATTCAACCTGTAAATACATCCGCTAAAATACCTACAAATGGGGATTGAACAGCATCTTTATTGAGAATACCTTTGCGCTTGAAAAAAATAAGCAATAGCTCGTGGCAAAGAAATACCTTTTAATTCCCTTTTTATTCCTCTTTCATTGGTTTTGCGTTTTCGCAAACTCACCAAGTTCTGTCGTAAGCGGAATCGTGACATCTGCCGACGGTAAACCCGTAGCGTTTGCAATCGTTTCTGCGGATAAATCGAATCAATCAACTTCAACGAATAAAAACGGAGAATATTCCTTGAGCTTTCCTCCCGGCAATCACCGGCTTCAATTCTACTGCTTCAATTTCGTGAAATCGGAACACATTATTTCCCTGTCGGACGGCGAAAACAAAAAGCTGAATGTGGTTCTGAAAGAAAATGTGAATTCGTTATCCGAAGTAGTCGTTGTCGGTAAAAGCGAAAAACAAGAGATTGAAACCAAAGGTTTTGCCGTGAATGTGATAGAAACTCAAAAGCTGTCGCTTCAGTCCACTCAAACGACCGAACTGCTTGACCGGACAGCCGGAGTACGTGTAAGACAGAACGGCGGACTCGGTTCGGCCACGAGTTACAACCTGAACGGAATGTCGGGAAACTCTATCTCGATTTTTGTCGACGGAATACCCGTCTCTACCTACGGAGCTTCATTCAGTCTTAACAGCATTCCACCCTCATTGATAGAGCGCATAGAAGTTTACAAAGGTGTCATTCCCGCCTATTTGTCGGACGATGCGTTGGGCGGAGCAATCAATGTGGTATTAAAAAAGGGCATGCAAAATACGCTTACCGCCTCTGTTATGTACGGTTCCTTCAATACGCAACAGGCAAATTTCAACGCTTTGTACAGGGACGATAAAACCGGCTTTACGGTCAAAGCTTCCGGCTTTTATAACTATTCCGACAACGACTATGAAGTGTGGGGCAAATTCGTAAGAAATATATTGCCCAACGGAAGATACGATTATGTTCGCGCCAAAAGATTTAATGATGCCTACAAATCAATCGGAGGACGCATGGAATTCGGTTTTACCGGAGTGAAATGGGCCGACCGGTTTTATATCGGGTACAACGGCTCCGATGCTTACAACGAGATTCAACATGGCACTTACATGTCTGTTCCGTACAAAGGAAGAACTTCGGATTCCCGGGCACACGTATTCAGTCTGAACTACAGAAAAAAAGATATTCTGATGAAGGGATTGGAATTTACATTGGACGGAATGTACAGCCGTCGTAAAGAAGTTGTTACGGATACCGTGAAATGGAATTACAATTGGTTCGGGGAAATAAGTTCAGGATTGAACGGCGAACCTATTTTGCGTCCGAACGGAGCGCAACAAGGGGCGCCAACGCTTAATCATATCAATCGGAAGATAAAGACATTCCGAACCGGTCTTAATTATGATGTTCTCCGCAATCATAAAATCATACTGAACCATATTTTTTACGATACCGACCATACCCGGCAGGATTTGATGCGTTCGGAGACAGAACGAAACTTTATCGGCACAAGGGATTTACAGAAAAACATTACATCCCTGGCCTATGAGATGACGACTTTCCGAGGCAAACTGACAACGACTCTTTTCGGAAAATACTATCAACAAAAGATTGACAAAACAGACCCTTCGTTGAAGGTGGTCGATGGAGAAAGTGTTCGGGTCGAAGAGAAAACGGATAACAAGAAAACGGCAACCGGATATGGTTTGACGCTGTTTTATTCCGTTTTACCCAAACTCCAACTGCAAGTATCGGCGGAAAGAGCGGTGAGAATGCCTTCCGAGAGTGAAGTTTTCGGCAGTCCGGGAGAGAATATCGTAGAAAACACCGCCTTGAATGCCGAAATAAGCGACAACCTCAACATAGGAGTTAAAACCGGTCCTTTCCCCGTCGGGAAACACCGGTTTGATGCGGCTGCATCCGTATTTGTCCGGGACACAAAGGATAAGATTGTACAGCAAATCAGTACAAGAATCAATGATGCCGTTCAAACAGCTCCCTTTGAAAATCTGGGAAAGACGAAGGCAAAAGGAGTTGAGGTCGAACTGAACTATTCCTACGACAGAAAACTGGATGTTTCTTTGAATATGTCCAAGTTTAATTCCGTATTCAACACCAAACACGATTCCAATGGACGTGAATACGACTATTACAACAAACAATTACCGAACGAACCTTATTTCACCGTCAACGGAATGGCGAAATATGCGTTCCGTAATCTCATACAAAAACACTCAACCTTGAATGTGTACTATAACTGCGGATTTGTGAAAAGCTTTTATACGAATTGGCTGCAATTAGAAGCCTTTCAGGTTCCCGACCAGTTCATTCAAGACATGGGAATAAGTTATTTGTTTCCGAACAGAAAATTCGTCGTAAGCTTTGATGCCAAGAATATTTTCGACAAACAAGCCTATGATAATTTCGCAGTACAAAAGCCCGGAAGAGCTTTCTATATAAAGTTGAATTATACAATTAATAATTTTTAAATGAAGAGAAAATGAAAAAAAGTTTTTTAAAGTCTTTATCCTTTGGAATTTTAGCGATAGCAATTCCTTTTACAAGTTGTGATGATAATAATGAACCTACTCCTCCTCCGCCTCCTCCCGCCGAAAGATGGATTACCGTTGCCGGTGCATTAATGGGTCAAAATCCGGGTGATGGGAATGGAGGAACCAAGGTGTATTCCGTCAGCGAAGAAGATGCGAAAAACCCTGATTATTCAATTAGTGTTTATGACGATGGTTATTCGGTAAAATCTAACAGAACAGCTCGCTTACAGTCTTCGGAAGATGGGGAGACACTCTTCAATATTGCCTATACCGGTGATAATGGAGGAGAATTTTCACGTTATGCCGTACATGGCGGAAGTGATTTTGTTCAGGAAGATGTGTCTGTGAATATTTCTCAATATGCAAGTACTTCACCCCGTTGGGCTAAATTATTTGACGGAGATAAAACAGGTATTGCGGTTAACGTAGCCGGTATTGCGGCAAACAATGCTTCCGATGCAACAAAGCCGTTCGAGTATTACAGGGGAACGGCCACCGTATTAGCTCTTGATTTACAGGAAGTAGAAATCAAGGGCTACAAGCAGTATGAAATCCCGCTTACAACCGAGGAAGAAGCTTTGGGGCATTGCATCTTTCGTTTGGATGCACCCGTCCTGAATAAGGCTGCTGATAAATTAATTATCGGAACATGGATGAGAAAATACAATCCGGCAACAGGAAAATACGAGGAAGAAGACTTTACTCGATTAGGTACTAAATCGGTAGTAGTAGATTACCCTTCTTTGGAGAATCCAAAAGTAATCACATCCACAGTCGGTCACGGCGATTGCAGCGGATACCGCAGTTTCAACAGTTTCCTTGCTGATGATGGAAATATTTATCAGGCTACGCAGAGGGAATCCGATGGTATCGGTTCTTATATTCTCAAAATAAACAAAAACAATGAATACGATAATTCTTACGTATTTAGTTTGGATGAGGCCTTAGACGTATCGAATGTATATGTCGATTGTTGGAGATACGCCGGAAACGGCAAGGCGATTGTCCTGTACACATACGACAACTCACAAGGCTATGTCGCGTATGTAGATTTATATGCAAAAACGGCCGTTAAGATTACGGATATACCTTACGATGAAAGTCTGAATTTCGGTCAGTATCAAGGTCTTTTAGTTAGCGGCGATGAAGTATATATTGCAGTAACTCCGACAGGAAAAGACGGCAATATCTATATCATAGACAGCAAAACCGGAGCGGCTACAAAAGGTGCCAAGTTAGTGAATAAAGCAGGAAATCATTACATCGGAATTTTCTAAATAGTTTTATCCAAATAGAACGTTCGATGCAATATTGTATCGAACGTTCTGTATTATAAATTTTCATAAAACTTACAACTATGGTTAAGCTATTAATCGATTTCATTCAATTTCTGAACACGGTTGTTCCATTGTTTGCCTCTTTGGCCATTTTGACTCTATTGTCCATTCTCTTGGCAAAGTCAATAAAAAAACACGCGAAAATCTATTATACAGTTTCGGCGATTCCTCTTGTATTGGTTGTCGTTCCGTTTGTTTGCCGTCAATTGGGTATCGAAACATACAACTTCAACAGTATTCCCTTTTTAGGAGGCATCTTGAGAGATTACATACACATGGGAACCTTAGGCTTTCCTTTGCTGATTATCATTATGTATGTAGGAGCATTAAATCCCAAAAACATGTATGTAAAAAGACTTCTCAGCATCCGGAAAGAATTATCCATCCTGTCGGGTTTTCCGATTCTTACCCATTCGTTAATCCGGGTGTTCAATAACTTTCCCAATGCATTAAAGTTTTTCACCGACAACGAGGGGTACATGGCAACTTCAAAAGTAACCAACGGATTAGGAGCCGGAATAACCAATTTCAGCTTGGTATTAGGTATTTTGATGTTGGCTCTCTTCATTCCTCTTTGGGTTACATCGTTCGATTCCATACGGAAACGCATGGGAACCGTTAAATGGAAGAAGCTGCAACGATGGTCTTACGTTTTGTATGCAACTCTTTTTATCCATGCGATGTGTCTGCAAGTCGGCTATATGCTGAATCCAAGAGAAAGAGAGATGTCTCGACCAACAATCGAAGTAAAGGCTTCGAATACAGAAAATCAAAGAGGCAATAACAACGCCGAAGCAAGAAGTGAAGTGCAAACGGCACGTCCTGCCGGAAACAGGGGGCATGTACAAAGCAAAGGATTTTCGGATATTGAAGTTGGTTCTAAAACGAAAAGACACATACATATAGCTTCCCTGTTGTTGATTTTCGGCTCGTACCTGTATCTTCGATTAAGAAAGGCAAAAAAAGACGCAACCGGGAAAACGACACGGTGAAGCTGTGTTTTGTGCTTAAAAAATCCCCAACAGATTTAAGAAAATAACAACAATGGCAATGGGAACAAAAAACCGAACTAAAAACAAAAACAGATTGAATGTTCTCAGTTTTAGTTTCCCATTGTTGCTTAATTCGGCTTTGACATCTTTTTTCTTCATTTTCCAACCGACAAAAACAGCTATGAAAAAAGCACCGATAGGCATGATGTAAGTAGAAGAAATCATATCGAAGAAGTCGAAGATGTTTTTTCCGAAAATCAGTATGTCGGATAATACACCCATCGATAAAGAACATACGGAACCGGTAATAAGCAATGCTATTCCCGAATATATCAGTGCTTTGTGACGACTTATTTTCTTTTCTTCCGTTAAATAAGAAGTGATTACTTCCAACAGCGAAATCGCCGAAGTTATGGCCGCAATGAGAAGAACAATAAAGAAAACAATGCCGAACAGATTTCCTCCGGGCATACTCGCAAAAACTTCAGGAAGAATAATGAACAATAATCCGGGACCTTGAGTAGGCTCAAAACCAAAAGAAAAAACAGCCGGAAGAACAACCAACCCGGCTAACAATGCGAAAACCAAATCCATCAGAATAGTCAGAACGGCAATTTTAGTCAGGTTTTCGGTTTTTCCCATATAGGAGCTGTAAGTAATCACGGCTCCCATGCCTAAACTCAAAGAGAATAAACCTTGTCCCAATGCATTTAGGATAACACTCGGCGTTACTTTCGACCAATCCGGCCGAATCATGAAATCAATCCCTAACTTCGCGTCGGGAAGATTGATTGCATATACCGCCAAAATTAAAACCATAAAAAACAAAAGAGGCATCAGTATTTTGGAATACTTTTCTATTCCGTTTTTCACACCTGTCCACAGGATAGCCATTGTAATTCCCAAGAATAACAAATGCAGAAAAATAGGTTCAAACGGCGATTGTATAAATTGATTAAATTGTGATTCTGCTCCGGCTATATCCGTAAATCCGAATTGTAAAGCGGTAAAAAAATACTTGAAAGCCCAACCTCCTACAACGGAATAAAACGAAAGAATGATAAAAGCACCTAATACTCCCAATATTCCGGTATAATACCACTTTCCTTTCGGATATATTTTTCTGAAAGCTCCCACAGGATTTGATTGAGAACGCCGACCGATAATAAACTCCGAAAGCATTAATGGCAAACAAAGAATAAACATAAATCCGGCATAAATAATAATAAAAGCAGCACCTCCGTTGATTCCGGTCATATAGGGAAATTTCCAGAGATTCCCCAAACCTACAGCAGAGCCGATTAGTGCCATCAAAGCTCCCAATTGAGAGCCGAATCCGTCTCGTTTCATGATTTAGCGTTATTTTTTTGAATGCAAATATACAATTATTTATCTTTCTATTCGTTTATTAGGAGAATGAAAAAGTACATTGTTATATCATTTCTTTTCGTGTTTTCAATCAATTATTCATTGAAAGCTCAATTCGACACTCAACTGAGCAACTATTGGGCTGTTCCTAATTTTTTCAATCCCGGATATGCAGGACAATCCGGAAAATTGGAATTAACGGGCTTATACCGTTTGCAATGGTTAGGAATTGAAAACGCTCCTAAATCGGCTGTTGTCGTAGGAGATATGCCCTTGAAGCTTTTCGGCAAACAACACGGAGTCGGAGTAAGTATGTATAACGACCGAATCGGACTTTTCAAATCGAGCGTTTTATCCGGACAGTTCTCCTATAAACATAAAATATTGAATGGAGACTTGGGTATTGGTATCCAACTCGGTTATATCAACGAATCTTTTGACGGAAGCAAAGTAAAGCTTCCCGGAGACGATGAAAGTGAAAATTTACAAACCGGAAGTAATGACGACGCCATACCGGGAACCGAAGTTTCAGGATCGTCTTTTGATGCTGCATTCGGTTTATTTTTCAGTAAAAAGAAATGGTATGTCGGACTTTCGGTTACCCATCTTGTCAATCCTAAATTATCATTAACCGATCATGTTGATTTGGAAATTCCCCGTACATATTATTTCACTGCCGGATACAATATACAATTAAACAATCCGTTAATAGAATTGCAACCGTCTGTTTTAGTGAAAACAGTCGAATTGAGTTCTCTTTCTATCGAGCAGGATTCCATTGTTCCCGTAACAAAAGAAAATACATTAAAAGGAATGTGGAATCAAACTCAAATAGATGTTTCTTTGAGAATGGTTTACAACAATCTGTTATGGGGAGGCGTTTCGTGGAGAAAAGATGATGCCGTTGTGATTATGCTCGGAGGCCGATTTAAAATGTTTGAAATCGGTTACGCTTACGATTTCCCGATTTCGGATATAAGAACGGCAACAACCGGAAGTCACGAATTATTTCTCAAATACAGCATGGATATGAATCTCAAAAAAGGGAAAAAAGGAAAATATAAAAGTGTTCGAATACTATAAATTTAAGATTAAAACATGAAGGAAATACTTGAAAATAAAAGTTTCCAAAGTAAATCGACCCCAATCAGAATGAAAAGGAAAAAACAGAGAGGATTGAAAATGATTTTTTCTCTTTCCTCGTTGTTCTTGTTTTTTACATTCGCTCTTGTGTCTTGTGGAAGATCTTCCGCAGGGGACGGAGGCGAACTTACGGGAGTAAAGGCCATGTCTTGGTCGGAACCCAATCCGCATGGAATGATACTTATTAAAAGAGGGTCATTTGAGATGGGTCCGCCGGAGAACGATACGATTTGGGGAATACATCAAAATCCGAAAGGAATTTCAGTAGATAATTTTTGGATGGATGACACGGAGATTACCAATGCCGAATATCGACAATTTGTCTATTGGGTGCGCGATTCCATTATAAGAGAACGTTTGTATGACCCGGCTTATGGAGGAAACGATTTGTTTAAAATAGAGGAAGATAGAGATGGAAATCCATACGAACCTCCTATTCTCGATTGGAAAAGACCTATCCCTTCGGAACGAAGAGCAAATGAGGATGAATTGGCTGCTATCCTGAGTGTGAATTGGACTCATCCGGTTACAAAAGAAGTAAGGCTCGATCCGGAACAAATGATTTATCGCTATTCTACTTTTGACGCTGCACAAGCAGCTTTGAGGCGAAACCGGTTAAATCCCGAAAGAAGAGTTTATAACACCGATGTTGCGGCCGACCTCGAAGAAGTCATCATGATTTCAAAAGATACGGCTTATTACGACGATGAAGGTCGAATTATCAATGAAACAATTACTCGACAATTGGAATCGCTTTGGGATTTTCAAAACAGCTATATCCTTAATGTTTATCCGGATGAATCGGTTTGGATAAACGATTTCAACAATGCATACAACGAACCTTATATGCGTTTGTATTTCAATCATCCGGGATACGATGATTATCCGGTTGTGGGAGTTTCGTGGGAACAAGCGAACGCTTTTTGTAACTGGAGAACGGAATTTTTGAAAAAATCGCTTCCGGAGTCTCATAGAAATACCATAGAACCTTATCGCCTGCCAACGGAAACGGAATTTGAATATGCCGCGAGAAACGGACAATCGGAAAACGTTTATCCGTGGATGAGCGAAGGAACTCGAGGAAATAAAGATTGTTTCTTGGGAAACTTCAAACCGGGAGAAGGAAATTATACTGCCGACGGTCATCTGATTACCTCGAAAGTGGCTTCTTTTTCTCCGAACGAATTCGGATTGTATGACATGGCCGGAAATGTTTCCGAGTGGACGTCAACTGCTTATCTTGAATCGGGACCGGATATCATGAATGATATTAATCCGGAATACCGATACAGCGCAGCAAAAGAAGATCCTTATGCAATGAAAAAGAAAGTCGTAAGAGGTGGATCATGGAAAGATGTGGCTCACTTTATTCGATCGGATGTCCGTACTTTTGAGTATCAAAACGAACAACGGTCTTATATAGGATTTCGTTGCGTGAGAACTCAAGTCGGATTCGCAAAAGGAGGTTCCGGAGGTGGAGGCGCAAGAAACAGTGTGAGAAGAAGATAAATTAAAAACAAATAAATTTAGACATCATTATATAATGGGAATCAAGAGAAAATATAAAAACTTTGTAGAGAAGTTTTTAGCAAAAGATCAAGGGAAACGGTTTTTCCAATTTTTTTACAGTATCGGAGCTTCTGTGGTTATTATCGGAGCTTTGGCGAAAATTAATCACTGGGAGAAAGGAAGTGAAATACTTACAATAGGGATGGTTTTTGAAGCTGTCATTTTCTTTGTTTCCGCATTCGATCGTCCTTCCAAAGAATATCAATGGGATCGGGTTTTTCCGGTATTGGAGACGGGAGAAGAAGATGATCGACCGGATTTTAAGAATGGAAAAAACGGAGCATCTTCCAACACGGAAGCCAGTACGGGTGTTTCCGGCAGCGGAGGCACCGTAATTATCGGAGGAGCAAGCTTTGGAAGAGAAAAATCTCCTCAAAGCCATTCGGAAGCAGTGGAAAATATGTCTACGGAACAAGTACGTCAATCATTCGGCATTTCTAATGCGGTTGATATTTCAGAAGAAGATACCAATGCTCTGACGGCAAGCATCAAAAAAATGGCCGCCGCCGCCGATCATTTATCCAAAATGGCGGAAATGACCGATGCTACTCAAGAGTATCTGAATCAAGTGACTTCCATGTCGGAAGACATGAAGAAGTTCAGCGAAGTTACCAACAACCTGACAAATGTTTCCGATATTTTATTGAATTCGTACAAGAGTATCACCGATAATTCGGACGGAATTAATCAGTCTTCCAAAGGTTATGTTCTACAAATGGAAAGTTTGAATAGAAATATACAAGGATTAAATACAATTTACGAAATTCAACTGAAAAGTATCAGTTCACAAATTGATGCCATTGAAAGAATCAATTCGGGCTTGATGCGAATCAAAGATTTATATGACGGATCCATTGTCGACAGTTCTGTATTCAGAAGTGAAACGGAAAAAATGGCTCAACAACTTCAACAGTTGAATGGAGTTTATAGCCGCTTGTTAAATGCGATGACGGTAAATATGTACACTCCTCCGGCTTATCCGCAACAACCGACAGGAGGATACAATCCTCAACCTCCGGTTTATCCGCAGAATCCGGGACAAGGAAATCCAAATGTATAATTTTCAAATTCTTAATAAATAACGAATGGCTGCAAACAGTGCAAACTCGCCAAGACAAAGAATGATTAACCTGATGTATCTGGTTTTCATTGCCATGTTAGCTCTGAACGCTCCGACCGAAGTATTGGAAGGAATAGAGCTGGTGGAAGAAAGCTTGTTACGCTCGGTAAAAACATCGACAGAACGCAACGATCGTATTTTTGAAGATTTGGAAACTTCTTATGAAACAAATCCGGAAAAAACAAAAGAATGGTACGATCACGCAGCTGCCGTGAAAGCAAAAACAGATTCTATTTTCAATTATATTCAAGATTTAAAGGTAAACATCGTAAAAAAATCGGATGGAAAAGACGGTGATCCGGAAAACATGAAATACCCGGATGATTTGAATGCTTCCACTCAAGTGATGTTCAAAAGAGGAGAAAATCACGCGAAAAAATTGAAAGAAGAATTGGATAATTATCGTGTATTTGCGTCGTCATTGGTAAATAATCCTCAAATCAAGTCGACCATCGAAAGTAATCTGAGTACGGAACCTTCCGCCAAAGCAAAAAAGAACAAAGAATCTTGGGAAGAATCTTTATTCTTGGATGTGCCTATGGCCGCAGCCATTGCTTTCTTGACAAAAATGCAGAATGATATTCGTTACGCAGAAGGAGAAGTTTTGGCCGACTTGAGAAAAAATATCGATATAGATGATTTCCGCGTAAACAAAATCGAAGCTTTCGTTATCCCGGAAGCACAAACGGTAATGAGAGGAACTCCTTATCGTGCCGATATTGTTTTAGCGGCCTTAGATTCAACGCAAAAACCGAGAGTTTTTGTAAATGGGAAAATGTTGGATGACGAATTGAACGGAAAATATGTAGCGGGAACGGCTGCTACCGGCTCTTTCAATGTGAACGGATACATTGAGATGCCTCGCAGTGACGGCTCTTTCTCCAAACATGATTTTACTTCTCAATACTTTGTCGTAGAGCCGAGTGCGACGGTCGCTCCTGTTTTAATGAATATGTTGTATGCGGGAATCGATAACGAAATAAGAATAGCGGTTCCGGGAGTTGCCAATCAAAATGTAACCGCAACCATTTCAAATGGAACATTAACAAATAGAGGAAATGGTATTTGGGTGGCGAAACCTCGATTAGGCTCCGATGCAATTATAAGCGTTAATGCGCGTCTTGCAGGAGGACGAACTCAAGAAATGGCAAAAAGCACTTTCAGAGTGCGGCAATTGCCCGATCCTTCGGCTTATATCAATATCACCAATCCGGATGGAAATCAAACCCGATTCAAAGGAGGCCGATTATCGAAAACGGCTTTACTTGCCGCCGAATCTTTGAATGCAGCCATCGATGACGGAATTTTGGATATACAGTTTACCGTTATCAGCTTTGAAGTGAGTACTTTGGGGTCGATGGACCTTACTGTCAGAGAATCGTCCAATGGAGCCCGTTTCTCTGATCGTCAAAAAAATATGATCCGAGGTTTACAAAGAAACAGTACTGCTTTGCTAAGAGGAATTGTTGTCCGTGGGCCTGACGGAACCGAAAGAAGATTGAATACACCTTTAGAAATCATTGTAAATTAAAAGTATTAATTATATGAAACCGGCTTATTATATTGTTTTATTGGGATTGTTTTTTGTTTTCTCTCAAACTGCATGGGGACAGGAAAGGGAAAGGAGAGTGCGCCAAAGACCATCGGAACAAACCGCTTCGAATGTTTTGCCTTCCTTGACTGAAAGAGCCAAAATAAAAAACGAAATAGAGTCGAAAGCTCCGGAACATGTTTTGTGGGAACGGGAAATATATCGTTTTGTGGACCTCACGAAAGAGAATAATGCAGCTTTGTATTTTCCGATTCAACCTGTCGGAAATAGAATGAATCTTTTCACCATACTGTTCAAATTATTGATGGATGGCAAAATCCCGGCTTATAATTTCTTGGACGGAAGAGAAGTGTTTACCGAAGAAGAAAAAATCGACTTCGAAAATCTATTGACAAAGTATCAAGTATTGTATTCCAAAGAAGGAGAACGTATTTCGGTAGCAGATATTGATATTCCCAGTCCGGAAGTGACAATGTACATGATTAAAGAACGTTACTTTTTCGATGCCGCAACCGGAACTTTTCAAACGGAAGTGATGGCTTTGTGTCCTTTACTGGTACGATATGACGACGATTTCGGCGGCACAACGAACGACCCTTTATTTTGGGTTAAATACGATGACATTCGCCCTTATATCTCACGCGAGATGATTATGACTTCTAATTATAATAATGCCTTGACTTATACGATTGATGATTATTTCAGAAAACAAATGTATTCCGGGGAAATTGTCAAGACAACCAATTTAATGGGACAAAGTTTGGCTCAACAAGTCGGGAATGAACCGGAAGCTTTGAAGCATGCTCAAGATAGTATCGAGGGACAACTGAAGGATTTCAACAAAAAACTTTGGGTAATCTCCACGGAAAAAGACACAACAACAATAGCGGCAGCCGATACGCAAAACAAAAGAGAACGTTCCGTGAAAAGGAATACGACAAACGAAAAAGCCTCATCTGACGAGAATCGTTCCAACTCCGAAAAATCAACTCCGACCCGAAGTGTAAGACGAAACAGACGATGAAAATGTATTGGCAAATATTTTATACTTTTGCCAAAATAGGTATGTTTACCATAGGTGGAGGTTATGCCATGCTTCCGCTGATTCAAAAAGAAATAGTGGATAAAAAGCAATGGATATCCTCGAAAGATTTCGTTGATATGATTGCCATTTCGCAATCCGTTCCGGGAATTTTTGCCGTTAATACGGCCATATTTGCAGGTTATCGGATGAAAGGAAATTCAGGAAGTATAATTGCCTCTTTGGGAACGATACTTCCTTCGTTTATGGTGATACTGCTGATTGCAATGTTCTTCCGAAATTTTCAGGACAATATTTACATCGGGAAAATGTTTAAAGCCATTCGGCCGGCGGTTGTTGCATTAATTGCCGTTCCCGTATTTTCCACTGCAAAATCGGTCGGAATAAACCTGAAAACACTTGTTATTCCCGTTGCGGCTGCTTTGCTTATTTGGTATTGGGGATTATCGCCTGTTTATATTGTTTTGATTGCTGCTTTGGGTGGAATCGTTTATGGAAAATGGCGGAAATAATTCTATCAAATGATCATTTATTGGCAACTGTTTTGGACTTATTTTAAGATTGGACTTTTCGGCTTCGGCGGGGGATATGCCATGCTTTCTCTTATCCGGTATGAAATTGTAGACAAACATCAATGGATATCGAACAACGAATTTGCCGATATAATTGCCATTTCCCAAATGACTCCCGGACCTATCGGAATTAATTCGGCTACTTACATCGGGTATACGGTTACGTACAATGTATGGGGAGCTATTACAGCCACACTCGCGGTATGCCTTCCTTCGTTTATTTTGGTATTACTCATTTCGAGAACTTTCCTGAAATTCAGGAAAAACCGGTATGTTGAATATGCTCTTCTGGGCTTACGTCCGGTTACAGTAGGTTTGATTGCCGCCGCCGCTTTATTATTAATGAATAAAGATACTTTCATTGATTATACCGGTATCCTGATTTTTATAATAGCGTTTACTATCACGATGTTTACCAAACTACATCCGATATTGTTAATCTTGCTGGCGGGAATAGCCGGACTATTCGTTTACTGACAATTAAAAGTTAAGAGGTTTTCCCTCCGAACAATGGTTGGGGAAGCATGGCTTTCCGTAAGTCGCTGACTCAGCGACAGAAGGAGGACATCCTCACCCCAACCCCTCAAATCAACTTTGTTTTTATTTTTCTTCTCCGAATATACTTCCGTAACGATGGTATTCGTATGCTATACTTTGTTCTTTCAAGTAATGCAGTAATTCCAAACGTCCTTCGGCAAGCGGTTTGATGTCGGCAATGTGTTTCCCTGATTTCGCGGCTTTTTTATAAGCTTCATCCGAAAGATGGGATGAACAAGCTCTGATTCGCTCATAGGAATCCATTTCTTCAATAAACTCTGATTCCGGTTGAATTTTAAGCGTAATATTCGGTAATTTGGAAATAACTTTCTCTATTTCTCCCTTGTATTTATTTTCGTTGGAAAGACTTACCGTCAAAGGCGTTTTTGCTGTATTTGCACCATAAATAACCAACAGAATATCCGATAATTCATCCTCATTTTGAACTCGAAATCCTACATTTTTTAATGGAAGATAACGGAATTTGTTTTCTTCGCCATAAATATGATTTACATCTTTCTCTTTACCGAATTCGTTTTTCCAAGCTTTTGTGAAGCTTTCAAAAGCATAATTCAAGCGATTTTTTTCTGTATCGTTCGACAAAATCTCACTCCAAAAAGAAGTTTGAGTTTCAGGTAATTTTTGTTCGGTAAATTCGATAAAACAAGAAACATAATTAGGACCTCCGGCTTTGATTCCTCCGCCAAATGCCGAACGTTTCATTCCTCCGAAAGGTTGACGACGAACAATTGCGCCGGTAATTCCTCTGTTAATATATAAGTTTCCGGCTTCTATTTTATTTTTCCAAATCAAATGCTCTTCTTCGTTCAAGCTTTGCAATCCGGCTGTTAATCCGTATTCCGACGAGTTGGCGTATTCGATACCTTGTTCCAAATCATCAATGCAAACGACAGATAATAAAGGTGCGAATAATTCATTCTTGAAAGTGAAGCTGCTCGGTTTCACTCCCCATTTAACGGTCGGTTTAAGAATGTATTTCTTTTCGTCTAAAAATTCAGGAGCAACCAACCATGATTCGCCCGGTTCCAAATTGGCGATTGCATGCAATAATTTTTCATTATCGTTATCAATCATCGGTCCTACCATATTCATTGTATCCCAAACGCTGCCTGTTCTCAGGCTGGTTACCGCATCTTTCAATTTCGATTTGAAAGTTTCGTCTTCGTAGGTTTTTTTATCCAACAACAATAACGAGCAAGCAGAACATTTTTGTCCGGCATTACTGAATGCCGAAGAAACAATATTCAATATCGCATGATCTTGGTCGGCATTTGCAGTAACAATGATTGCGTTTTTTCCTCCGGTTTCGGCCGACAAAGGAGTACGCGGACTGTTTTCCAATAAACGGAAAGCCGTATCGGTTCCTCCGGTTAAAATTACATGCTTAATCGAAGGATGACCGGTTAGATAACTTAACGAAGAACGGTCGGCGGTACAAACAACTTGTAAAGCATCTTTGGGAACTCCTGCATCCCAGAAGCATTTGGCAAATTCCCATGCTACCGGCAAGGCCACTGTTGCCGGTTTCAAAATAACGGTATTTCCGCCTGCCAGAGAAGATGCAACACCTCCAACAGGAATAGCTAACGGGAAATTCCAAGGCGGAATAACCAAAATAATTCCTTTGGGATTCGATTTAACGGTTTTTAGGTCGTCAAAGGCTTTCATCGAGATTGGATAATAACGACAAAAATCGATTGCTTCCGAAACTTCCACGTCTCCTTCCGTGAATGTTTTTCCCGTAATTGAAGCCATGCAACCAATTAAATCGCCTCGTTTTTCATTCAGGTTATCTGCCACTTTATGTAATAGTTTATTTCTTTTATCGATTGGAGTTTTTCGCCAACCTGAAGCATCTTTTTCCGCTGCCTCAATAATTTGCTTCACTTCGTCTAATGAAGATAAATTGGCTTCACAAAAAGTAAATTCATTGTTTCGACTTCTGTCTTTGTATAGTTTTTTATCTTTCGTAATCAATTCTTCATCTCCAATTTGAACAGGGACAATGAAATTTTTGTCATTCACTTCATTTTGCCATTTATGTAGTTTCTTCAATGCCCATTCTCTGTTCCACGGAAGGTCTAAATCGGTATCGGGTTCGTTTTCAAAAACATTTATATCGTTTGCGGGAACAGGTTTTTCATTCCGGTTTTGAGTACGGAACGGTTCTTTCCGAACAGTTTCTTTCAATTGATAGGCTTCTAAAAATTGACCGGCTAAAAAGTTCCACTGAGGACTGTCTAATTTCAAATTGAACGAATAACTTAAGAAGTTGTCTCTTCCCGTATTTTCATCCAGACGACGAACCAAATAAGAAATTGCATTCAAGAAATGATTTGATTTGACTACCGGAGTGTAAAGAATAATTTGCTTTTCCAGCTTACGCATTACACGAGGCAAATTATTGGCCATTCCTTCCAACATTTCGAAAGTAACAAACTTCATGACATCATTTTTTTCTGCCAATAAATGTGCATAAGCTATACTGAAATAGTTATGAGAAGCAACTCCTACATGACAAGCCTGAATGTTTTCGGGCCGGAGAGCTACATCCAATATATGCAGATAATTTGCATCTACTTCCACTTTGGTCGGATAAACGGGATTGGGCCAACCTCTCAATGAAGAAATAATGCTTTCCATTTGCAGGTTTGCCCCTTTCACCAAACGCATTTTAATGGGAGCTCCGCCTTCCGCATAACGTTTTTTCGCAAAATCCAGCAAGCGTTTCTGCAAACGGGAGGCATCCGGAAGATATGCTTGAATAACCAATCCGGCCTGATAATTCTTAAATTCGGGACGGCTCATGACATCAATGAATACTTCAAGAGTTAATTCGGTATCTTTGTATTCTTCCATATCCAGATTAACGAATTTCGCCCGTTTATTTCCTTTCATATCCACATACGGATTGTCTATGGCTTTCCGGTAAACGGAGGCAACCATGTCGCAAAGTTCTTTCTTGTTTTGTTCATAACTCAGAGGATGTATCTGAGCATAAATTCCCGACAATTTAATGGAGATATAATTGATATCGGGTTCTTCCAATGCTTCCAGATAGTGGAGATAACGATTATTGGCTTCTCCGTCGCCCAAAACAACTTCTCCCAGAAGGTTTACATTTTGTCCGATATGACTGTTCCATCTGTTTTCCAGATGTTTTGTCAGTTTAGGACGTTCTTCCGCTATAATAATTTTGGTTGTTTCGCTTCTCAGCTTTTGCTTGAATATCGGCATGGCAATACCCGGAAATAAATATCCTACGCTCATATAAGCCTTTAAAAGTAAACGATCGAAAGGACTGAAAAAATCGGGAATACCGTATTCTTTTATGATTTGCTTTACCCGCCGATTCAATTTTGAATTGTCTCTGATTTGAGACGATTCATCTAACATTTTAGACAGTAAAGTTTTATATTCGGGCGTTTGAACCAATGAAGCATATTTCTTTTGCTCTTTCACTTCGTCGGGAGTAAGCTCTCTATCGGCTTTCTCCAAAAATTGTTTTGCCCAATTCACAACTTCTAATGCAGCTACTTTTTCCATATTTTTATATTATTAAGATAAATTTTTTAAGCGATATTCCAACAAAAACGCATAAATTTACAAATAAAGAAAGACAATCCAATAAAAAATGAAGATTTTTATCACTTTTACGTAATTAGTCTTTGATTTCTATCTTTCCTGCAGGTCAGCGACCTGCGATTATAAAAGTCATGTCCTTTCAGTACTTCGTTCAACGGAGTATCCAATCTTTTTATTTATAATTATTTGTTTACCTTTGCGATAGGATTTTAAATGGCTTGCGATATGGAAGGAAGGAAAAGAAACGGGAAAAGTAATGAACGACATTGTGGGCAATGCCGAGATCGTGGTGGTGAATTACGTAATAAGTTGAATATCAATTAATAATAAATTTTGAATAAGGTATGAGACATTTATTTTTTATTACATTAGCTGTCCTTTTTGCATGCCCCGCCAGCGGGCAAACCTGTACCTGCGAAAGTAATTTCGAGTGGGTAAAAAAGACATTTGAGGAAAATGATGCCGGTTTTCAGTATATTATCGATAAAAAAGGGTTAGCGGCATATAACATTCACAATCAATTGATGCTGGAAAAAATTAAGACAGCAAAAACTTCAATGGAATGTACCACCCTGCTTTATGAGTG
>JAIRRK010000125.1 GCA_031256015.1 Dysgonamonadaceae bacterium | reverse complement strand
GTATGTGAGATAAAAAAAAAGCGCAAACGGTGGGGTTTGCGCTTTTTGTTAGGTATGGATAATATTAATACAGTATATTATTCTTTTTTACGAATTCGGATTTGAATGGCATTTTCGATGGGCTTTTCACTAAGTAAAATCCAGTATCCTCCGCCGCCGGCACCGCTTAATTTCCATCCTGAAGCTTGATTTTTATACGAGTCCAATATTTTTAATAAATCTTCGGTAATCATCTTGGGAAACATTTTTATCTGGGCTTCAAAACTTTTTATCATATTTTCTCCAAACTTTTTCAAGTCTTTCCTTTTTATGGCTTCCCACGATGCTTTTGCCGCTTCACTTAATTGTCTGGCGTTTTCTTCCGTGATATTTGTATCCTTTAAAACATCATAATCTTCGCCGCGCGGATAAATAGGAACCAGCCAAATGGACTTTTCTAACCATTTTAAAATATCTTCATCCGGATTGTTTTCTATATCGGAAGGCCAGAAATCGCCGCTGTAATGAAGCTTATTCAATCCGGGAAGAACAATTCCCAATGCGTCTTGAGAGCCGCTGATATAATTTGTTCCCGGAGGATTTTCAAAACAGAACAAAGTTTTGGCTAATTGTTCTTTGTTCCCGGCCGGAATATCGACTTGCCATAATTCAATCGCTTTTTTTCGCGAACTTGTCGACATGCCGCTTCGATCATTAAATTCATAATCGGGTTCGATTGAAATGGTCAAAACAGGACCTGCACACAATTTACTTACTTTCGGTTGATCCAACCATCCTCCCGCTAAATCGATTCGATAAGGAATTCGACACTCACTTCTTAAAGCCGTTGTGGAACGTGAAGGTAAGTTTCCGTGAGGAATCCGGCTGCTTACGATGTATTTTATCCCCAATTCTTCACAAAGAGTCGCTTTTAAACTGCTATGACCATCGTTATTCACGAAAAAAATATCCGGTTTCAGCCTTTTGATTTCTTCAATGAAATCAAGTAAACCGTTTCCTTTATTGATCCACGCGTCTTTGACCGATTTCAGGGCTTTTACCATATATAATCGCTCTTGTTCGTTATTTATTGGTCTTCGGGCTTTTAAATCGTATATCGTTTGGTCGGAACCTATTCCTACATACAAATCGCCGTAAGTTGCAGCTTCTTCAAAAAAGGCAACATGACCACTGTGAAGCATATCATAGCATCCACTGACAAATACTTTTTTCATTGATGAACATTTATTATTAATTCCGTAAAAATACTATTTCTTAATGAAAAAATAAAAAAGAGAAAAACAATAATTCGGCGTTGATTGTTTTACAAGAAAGTTTTTAATTAAAATTTGGTTTTGAAAATAATCTGAGTAAGTTTGTAATTATTACAAATATAGATATGTTTATTATTATAAAAAATGATGGTTATGAAATTTGAAACACCTGCATTGCCGTATAACAACAAGGCTTTAGAGCCGATTATCAGTGAAAAAACAATTGAATTTCACTGGGGAAAACATGTAAATGCTTATTTGACAAACTTGAATAAACTAATTCCCGAAACACCATTTGAAAATGCGTCTTTGGATGAAATAGTGAAAAAATCGGAAGGCGGAATCTTTAATAACGGAGCGCAAGTATGGAATCACCTCTTTTATTTTAATTCTTTTTCGGAAAAAAGAGGAACGACACCATCGAAAGAGTTAACGGATGCCATTCGTGAAGCATTTGGTGACTTGGATTCATTTAAGAAAGAATTTGAAAGTCAAGCTGTTGGTGTTTTCGGTTCGGGTTGGATGTGGTTAGTGAAAGACAAACAAGGAAAATTGAGTTTGATAAAAGCAAGTAATGCCGAAAATCCGATACGGAAAGATTTCATGCCGATATTTGTCGCTGATGTTTGGGAACATGCTTATTATTTGGATTATCAAAATCGTCGTCCCGACCATCTTTCAGCATTGTGGAATATTGTCGATTGGGGTATTATTTCGGAAAGATACAGGAACTATAAAACGGTGGAATTAAAAAAATCGTAAGTTTTGCAAGAGAAAGAGAAAAAGAGAAACCGAAAAGTTTCTCTTTTTTTGTGAAAAAACGTATCTTTGAAACCTCAAATTAATTTTGAGAAATAAAATGATGTACTACTTAGTCCAGATTCATTTTTTATAATACAAAAAATTAAAAGTATTCACTATGAAACCTACTTTATTTGTTTTGGCTGCCGGAATGGGTAGTCGTTATGGAGGTCTCAAACAATTAGACGGATTGGGTCCTAATGGAGAGACGATTATGGATTATTCTATCTTTGATGCTATCAGAGGTGGATTCGGAAAAGTTGTTTTTGTTATTCGCGAATCTTTTGAAACCGATTTCCGAGAAAAAATTTTGAAGAAATACGAGAATGTGATTCCGGTTGAAGTTGTTTTTCAAGAATTGGATAAACTTCCGGCCGGTTTTTCTCTAAACCCTGAAAGAACAAAACCTTGGGGAACAAATCACGCTGTTTTAATGGGAAAAGATGCAATTAACGAACCTTTTGCCGTTATTAATGCCGATGATTTTTACGGAAGAGAAAGTTTTCGGATTTTAGCGGATTTTTTGAAATCGGTTGAAAATAAAGAAAATGAATATTGTATGATAGGTTACCGTATCGGTAATACATTATCGGAAAGCGGTTCGGTGGCCAGAGGTATTTGCGAAACCAATAAAGAAGGTCATTTAACTTCTGTGGTAGAACGTACTTATATTATTCGTGATACGGATGGAAAAATCAAATTCAAAGACGAAAACGACAGCATGATTGAAGTGGGAGAGAGCGTTCCCGTTTCAATGAATATGTGGGGATTTACTCCCGAATATTTTAAATATACGGAAACTCAATTCGTTGATTTTCTGAAAGGAAACGCCGATAATCCCAAAGCGGAATTTTTTATTCCTTGGGCTATCGACCGCTTAATTTCAAGCGGAAAAGTTACCGTTAAAGTTTTGGATACTCCTTCAAAATGGTTTGGAGTAACTTACGCTAATGATAGAGCATCGGTTGTTGCTAAAATTCATGATTTAATCAATAAAGGAGAATACCCGAATAAATTGTTTTAAGTTAATAAAGAATACAATAATGTGCCGATGTGTTTGTAATGATATGAAATTATTGACATGTCGGCACATTAATTTATGTATTGACCCCATTCAAAATGTACAGTGTTGAAAATCTGACCGTATCGTTTGGAAGTTTCAATCTTTTAGACAATATCGGTTTTGTGGTGGATAAGAAAGATAAGATTGCTTTGGTAGGAAAAAACGGAGCAGGGAAGAGTACGTTGCTTAAAATTTTTGCAGGTTTGAATGAACCTACAAAAGGTAGAATATCCATGCCTAAAGACACAACAATCGGATATCTCCCGCAACAAATGCAATTGAAAGATGAAAGAAGCGTCCGCGATGAAGCTTCTCTGGCTTTTGATTATTTGAAGCAGATAGAGGTTGAATTGGAAGAACGAAACCTTGAATTAGTCGAAAGAGAAGATTATGAATCCGAATCTTATCATCAATTAATAGATAAAATAACTCATCTTAATGAACTCCTATCGATAGAAGGAGCAATTAATGTTCAGGCTGAAGTAGAAAAAACTTTACTGGGATTGGGTTTTACTCGTTCCGATTTTGATCGTCCGACCAACGAATTCAGTGGAGGTTGGCGGATGCGAATCGAATTGGCCAAAATTCTCTTACGCAAACCGGATATTTTATTGTTAGACGAACCGACAAACCATCTGGATATTGAATCAATTCAATGGTTGGAAAATTTTCTTTCCACTCAGGCGAATGCGGTAATTCTTGTCTCGCACGACAGGGCTTTTATTGATGCTGTCACTTCCCGAACAATTGAAATATCGCTCGGGAAAATTTATGATTATCGCGTGAATTATTCAAAGTATGTTGAATTGAGAAAAGAACGTCGAGAACAACAACTGCGGGCTTATGAAAATCAAAGGAAACAAATAGAGGAAACCGAAGAATTTATTGAGCGTTTTCGCTACAAAGCCACAAAAGCGGTTCAAGTACAGAGTCGTATCAAACAATTGGAAAAGATAGAACGAATCGAAATAGATGAAGAAGATAACTCGGCTTTACGATTGAAGTTTCCTCCTGCCCCTCGTTCGGGATCTTATCCGGTTATAATGGAAAATGTTTCGAAAAGTTACGGAGAGCATCCGGTGTTTAAGAATGTGACTTTAACGATTCATCGAGGAGATAAGATTGCTTTTGTCGGAAAAAACGGAGAAGGAAAATCTACACTGGTAAAGTGTATGATGGAACAGATTTCTTACGAAGGAAAATTGCAACTCGGACACAATATAAAAATCGGATATTTTGCTCAAAATCAAGCGGATTTGATGGACGAAAAATTGACCGTTTTTCAAACCATCGATAATGTGGCGGTAGGAGATATTCGTACAAAAATTCGGGATATTTTGGGTGCATTCATGTTTGGAGGAGAAGCTTCCGACAAAAAGATAGCGGTTTTATCGGGAGGAGAACGCACTCGCTTAGCAATGATCAGATTGCTTTTGGAACCGGTCAATTTGTTGATTTTAGATGAGCCTACCAATCACCTGGATATGCGATCGAAAGATGTGTTGAAAGAGGCACTGAAAGAATTTGACGGAACACTTATTGTGGTTTCGCACGACAGGGAGTTTTTAAGTGGATTGGTAGAGAAAGTATACGAATTTGGAAATCAACAAGTAAAAGAGCATCTTGGAGGAATTTACGAATTTCTTGAAAGAAAAAAGATTGAAAACTTGAACGAATTGGAGAAAAAGAATCAAATCTTATCTTCCGATAAAGATAAAAAAGAAGAAGTTGTCTCTCAAAATAAATTATCTTACGAAGAACGAAAAGAACAACAACGACAAATGCGTCGACTGGAAAAACAAATCAGTCGATGCGAACAAAAAATAGGTGTTCTCGAAGCCAAAATTAAAGAATTGGAAATGGTTTTGAGTACACCCGAAGGAGCTTCCAATACCGATTTGCTTTGGAAACATGCCGAATTACAAAAACAGGTTTCTGTCATAACAGACGAATGGACAAATGCTGCTCTTGAACTCGAAAATTCAGAAAAAGAGAATGTAAAGCCGGAAAAGTGAAATATTTACTCTGTATTTGTTTAATAACTCAACTTTAAAGTATAATTATTTATGAGAATTCATCATTATTTGTTAGCCTTTTGTGTTTTCTGTATCGTTTTATCCGGTTGTAATAGGGATGATGAAATCCAAAATCAGACTTATCCTTTTTCGGGATACATCATTGATTCGGAAACCGGATCAAATATACAAGGTGCTGAAATTGAATTATTATCGGAAAACGGAAAATACAAGGCAATAAGCAATCAAGTAGGATATTATGAGTTTTTTGCCGTAGCGGGAGGCAAATATAAATTAACGGTTTCCCACTATAATTATGAATCGGAAATAGACGAAATTACAATCGCCCGGCCGAAAGAAACTCATACAAAAACACTTCATTTGGCAAAGTCTGACAAGCCCAACGCAGGTATTGTTAATTACATAGCTCTGAATAACGGAGTTGCTTTTCAATTTGAAAAGTCGGAGAAAACGGATGTTTTCTATTGGAATCTTTTCTATACCGATTTTTTAAAAAATTATACCGATAAGAAGATAATCGAAAGTTTATTATCCGGCGGAAATGAAGTAATTTTGGGAGCCACTAATGAAAATACTTATTATGATATTTCTTACCAAATGGAACCGGAAATCAATTATACGATTTTTGTGATCGGATTGAATAGAAAAGGTGAACAAGGAAATTTATACAGACTGGATTTTAAGACCAAATCGAAAGTTAATCAACCTGTGGCAGACATTGTGGCTAATGCAGTATCTCCGAATAGTTTGAAGATAGATATTCGGAAAAATCAATTCTGTAAAAAGTTTTGCTTTGCCGGATATTATGTCGCAAATGAAGACCTATTCCATTATCCGGATAGTTATTTTGCCTTATACTTTCTGGAAAGTCCGTATTATCACGAAGAAGATGTCAGAGATAAAGTTTTGGATTTCGATTTTACCGGAGAATTTGCCAATTTCGAAGGACTTATCTTTGTTACGCTCGGTTTTGACGAAAAGGGAAATAATGGGGGAGTGATTAGTAAAACAGCTTATTCCAAAACAACAAATTCCGTTGTAAACTTGAAGAATACGTTTCGATCCGACAGTAAGAACGGGGAATCTTTCAGTTTCGATCAATTCGTGAAAAGTATAAAAAGTAGTCACAATCGCAATCGCATCTTTAAATAATAGTTACCTTTGCATTAATAATTTTGTAGAAATGATGAGAAAACGAAGAGGATTATCAACTATTCAAAAAATATTCATATTTATATTGTGGGCTGCTCTGTGTGTCATGTTGTTCACTATTCCTAACGGAAAATCACCGGGAGAGAATATTTTTTATGCTGTTATGTCGGGCGTCATTATACTTGTGGGAATTTCGGCCGGACAAAATAAAATGAATAGGAAAGACCGAGATAAATAACCAAAAAATCTTTCCATTCAAATAAGGATTGGAAGAAATATTCAAAAAGTTTTTCATTGAGGTTTGGCATTCAAGTGTTAAAAGTTGATGGTTTGCAATTAAATACAAGCATGATAAAAGGCGTTGTTAAACAAACAAAATAGTTATTTCATCCGCTTCATCCGCATTTGCCCATCGAATTTCACTTTTTTTTACCAATATAAGCGGTAAGTGTTCCGGCAAATCAGATACATCTGATTTGCGTTGATTTATAGCTTGGAACACGATGTAATCATTCCAGCTTGTATATTGCATAACATCACTAAACCCATTTTCTTTTGCTAATTCAAGGGCTGATTCGGAAAATCTCTTTAATTTGTTCATAGCATTTATTTTTATTTTGCAAAGTTACCGGAAAAATCATCCAAACACAGATGATTTTCCGATTGACGCAATAAAAAAAAGAAAGAATTT
>JAIRRK010000009.1 GCA_031256015.1 Dysgonamonadaceae bacterium | reverse complement strand
GCAACATCATTTTGGATTATTCCTGTTTATTTAATCGCTTGGTTAATTCTTCCCGAAGCTTATTCGGCAGAACGAAAACTCCAAATGAGAGGAAAGCCTATTACGGTCGAAAATATCGGTAAAACCGTTGCTGAAGGAGTAGATGCGGAAAAGAAAAAAGGACAGCAAGGATGTTTGAGTTTTCTGATCGGATTCTTAAAAGTCAGTTTAATTTCGTTGGGAATAGTCATCGGTATTCCTTTATTGATTTTATTCGTCTTGATTATTTTCTTTCTTGTACTTCTTTTGGGAATTGGAAAAGATTATTCTCTTTTTCTTGATTCCATTCTTGATTTTTCTGTAAATCCATTGATTCTAATCGTTATTATCTCTTGTATTATAGGGATTCCGATAATCACGTTCATTTATATGTGTATTGCTCGTTTACTGAATTTGAAGCCGTTGCACAAAGGGGTCAGATGGACCGGCTTAATTATTTGGATAATCGCACTGATCAGTTTATTTTTTGTCAAACTATCGCCGTATGTCCGTTCTGATTTTCATTCCGTTGATATAATTGAGGGAAATGGAGTGATTGAAGAAAAAGAAATGATTTTTCCGTTAATAGAAAAAATTAAAATGAGAGATATAAATGTAAATGTGCAAATCGAGCAAATCAAAGAGGGAGACGACTCTGTCTTAATCAGTGGCGATTCCAATTTGCTTGAATATTTACAATTAAAAAATGACGATGGATTATTGGAAATCCGATCATCAACCCGAAAGCCTTATAAACCGACAGTGCCTTCAATTGTCAGAGTTCGTTCAAAAAATATAAATGAATTAACATTAAAATCACTCGGAAATATTAATCTTCCTCAGGCATTTTACGGAGATGAATTACAGATTAATATGGAAGGAGCCGGAATGATTACGGCCGATAGTTTGTACGTGCAAAAATTGAATGTTAAATCCGAAGGAATAGGTTCCGTGACTTTGGTCGGACAAACAAAAAACGCTACCTTTGACGTGGAAGGAGCCGGAATAATTAGGGCTTTCGATTTAGGGGTCGATTCCGTACGAGCTCAGTTGGATGGCGTCGGCTCCATTCAATGTAATCCGTCTCTTTATTTAGATGGAACGGTGGATGGAATTGGTGAAATCGTATATACTCAAGAACCTAAATCAAAGAATATTTCTTTTTCGGGAATGGGTAAAATCGGCTTGCATTAATAATTAAAAGTAGTATGGCACTTGTTAAATCAGTGAGAGGATTTACTCCTCAAATTGGAGAAAATGTTTTTTTGGCGGATAATGCGACAATAATAGGAGATGTAATAATCGGACGTGATTGCAGTATCTGGTTCAATACCGTTTTGAGAGGCGACGTAAATTCGATTCGGATTGGAGCCGGAGTCAATATTCAGGATGGAACGGTTATTCATACGTTGTATCAAAAATCGGTCACCGAAATTGGAGATAACGTTTCTATAGGACACAATGTCGTGGTTCATGGTGCCAAAATTGAAACCGGAGCGTTAATCGGAATGGGTGCGATTATTTTGGACCATGCCGTAATCGGAGAAGGTGCTTTGATTGCAGCCGGATCGGTTGTCTTGAGTGGAACAAAAGTAGAGCCCGGAAGTATTTACGGCGGAACACCGGCAAAATTTATCAAAAAATTGGATCCGGAACAATCAAAAGAAATCAATCAAAAAATAGCGAAAAACTATTTAATGTACTCAGATTGGTACAAATAATAAAAAATCACTGTTTGTTTAGAAAGCTTGACCTTGTAAAAAAGAAGTTAAGCTTTCTTTTTTTATCCCGATATTGCAAAATCGGATGAAAATAAACGATAGAATTAAAGAAAATAATTGTATTTTTGCAGAGCTTTAGATAAATTCACGAAATATTTTTGAATGTTTTGTGGGTGATTAAAGAATGTAACTATATGAAATATATATTGGTTAAGGCTTTTTGGAAATTGTTTTCACACACTCCGTTATCTGTTATGTACATCTTATCCGATGGTCTGTTTTTCTTGTTTTATCATGTAATCAGATACCGTCGGAAAATAACGCGTAAAAATTTGGTCGAATCATTTCCCGAAAAAAGCCTTGAGGAAATCGTAAAAACAGAAAGAGCATTTTATCATTTCTTTTTGGATGTATTTATGGAGACTTGTAAGGTTGCAACCATTTCCATTGAGGAAATAAAGCGTCGGATGAGATTCACAAATATGGATTTGTTGTGTCAATCACTGAATAATCAAGTATCGGTTTCGCTGTATTTGGGACATTACGGAAATTGGGAATGGGTCAGCTCTTTTCCTTTGCACATGAAAGGAGATATTATTTCGGGGCAGATTTATCAACCATTGACCAATCAGGAAATTAATCGACTGATGAGAGAAAATCGAAGTCGATTCGGAGCGATAAACATCGAAAAAAAAGAAACACTTCGCTGGATAAATAAGCAAATCAAAAATAACAGCACAACCATTGTCGGTTATATTGCCGACCAAACGCCGAGAGCAAGGAATCTAAAACACTTTCTTCCTTTTTTGAATCACGAAGCACCGGTTTTGACGGGAACGGAAACAATAACCAAAAGGTATGGAATGGATGCTTATTATCTTGAAATAAAGCGACCTAAAAGAGGTTATTACGAAGCTACTTTTGTTAAAATGGATGATGATCCCAAACAACTTCCCGATTTTAGGTTAACGGAAATATATTATCGGTACTTGGAAAATACTATTCGGAGCCGTCCGGAGTTATATTTATGGACTCATAATCGTTTCAGATATGCAAAGTACGAATAATAAGAAAATAGGTGCCATCACAATGGCGCGAAACGATGAATTTTTCTTGTCCAGATGGATTGCTTATTACGGTAGTCGATTGGGAGAAGAAAATTTATATATCTACTTGGACGGTGAAGATCAAACAATGCCGGAAAATAAAGGGAACGCGAATATCATTCATCGGGAACGGATTCCCGGACAAGTTATTGCTGCCGAAAAAGGACGTTTGGGCTATCTTTCGCAAGTAGCTGCCAATCTGCTGAAAACTTATGACTTGATTATCGGTGTTGACGCCGATGAATTTTTAGCGGTTGACCCCGCTTGCGGGAAATCCTTACACGAATATTTGAGCGAAATTTCCGTCCCGGTTTCCGTTTCGGCTTTGGGTTTGGATATCGGACAAAACATGAACTGCGAATCAAAATTAGACCGAAATCAGCCTTTTTTGAAACAACGCAGTTATGCTTTCCTTTCGCCGCGTTACACAAAACCCTGTGTTATTTCCAAGCCGGTACGTTGGGGTTCGGGATTTCATCGGATTAAAGGACATAATTTTCATATAGATAAAAATTTATATTTATTTCATTTCGGATGTGTCGATTACGACATGATTATGGATCGATTTCAGGATAAAGACCGGATAGCAACCGGAAGAACAAGACATCTGAGAAAACGCTTGCGCGCAATCGATACAATCACAAAAGGAAAAACGCTCGACGGAAATAAATGGATACCGATTGCTCGCCGGATTCAATCTTTTTTGCGTCCGATTTATGCTTTGAACAAACCATCGATGGGAGGTTGGAAATTAGTTGTAAAATATCCCGATCGATTTAAAAATATAGTATAATCTATGCAAATGCCGTTTCCAATAGATGCTGTTGTTTCATGGGTAGATGGAAATGATCCCGCTCATCAGAAAAAAATGCAACCTTATTTATCGGATGAAAATCGCCGAGCAGATGATATTGCCGGAAAAACACGCTATGCATCCGAAGGAGAAATTTATTATTGTGTTGCTTCTATTCTGAGATTTGCTCCTTTCGTGAGAAAAATATTTATTATTACCGACAATCAATATCCGGAAGGATTAAAGGAATTTATAGAGAAAAATTTTCCCGATACCCGGACAAAAGTGGAAATAATCGATCATCGTGTTGTTTTCAGAGATTTTGAACCCTATCTTCCGACATTTAATGCAACGACTATTGAAACTGTTTTGTTTCGAATCCCCGACTTGAGCGAACATTTTGTTTATTTCAACGACGACTTTTTCTTATTGAAAGAAGTTCAACTCGAAGATTGGTACAAAGAAGATAAGTCGGTTGCGCGAGGATGGTGGAACAACTTGATTCTCGGTGATTTTTTATCATTGATAAAACCGAGAAAAAACGGAAAACGTCCGTTGGGATTTAAAGACATGATGCGGGAAACAGCTCATTTCTTGGGATATAAAACGCGGTATTTTCATATTCAACACACTCCGCATCCTTTGAAAAAGAGTGTGTTTGAGCGTTTTTATTCCCAACATCCCGAAATCTTGGAATCCAACATACAATATCGTGTCCGCGACAGGAGACAAATTCATCCGCAGACTTTGTATTATTTGTTGGGATTTCAATCCGACGACTGTGTAATGCTTCCCGAAAAAGCATTTTATATGAAACCGGTTAAACGCGGGAAACATTACGTTCCCGGAAAAATCCGTTATTTCGAAAAACATCATCCGTCGATGGTCTGTATTGGTTCAATCGATATGGCCACGCAAGACGATAAGGATGAAATTTTTGCATGGTTGCGAAAAGTACTGAATATTGAAATGAATCTGAAATAATGAAAAAAAACAATTCAATATCCGTTGTTGTCCCGGTATATAACAGTGAAAAATACATTGTACAATGTATCGAAAATCTGCTTTGTCAGTCGTATAAAAATCTGGAACTTATTTTTGTTGACGACGGCTCGACCGATTGTTCGGTTCAATTAATGGAATCTTATCCGGTTAAAGTAGTTCGTCATTCGTCAAATAAAGGGCCTGCTGCTGCTCGCAATACGGGAATAGCTGAGGCAACAGGCGAGTATCTGCATTTTTTCGATGTTGATGATTTGATTAATCTCGATTTTTATGAAAGAATGATTGATGCAATTGTCGACGTCGATGCCGATATGGCTTGTTGTGAAATGCTGAACGAATATCAACCCGGAAGAACGTATCAATTTGACCAAAAATGGATTGTAACAACACATCAAGATAAAATATCGTTGACTAACGTCGGCATACACGGTTATGCCGTTAAATATTTGTTTCGAGCGTCTTTTCTTAGAGCAAACCATTTGTTGTTCGAAGAAAACCGATTGATAGAAGATCTTCCTTTCTCTTTACAAGCCGTTTATTCAGCCAATAAGATTGTTTCGGTTCCGAATGCCATTTATATGTACAAGAACCGGGACGATTCGATTATGACAACAAAAAATAAAGCTCAAATGAAAAAACGAAATCAAGATTGGAAATATGCGAAGGCTTTACGGAAAGCGTTTGCAAAAAAATATCATCTGACGATTTCCGATGCACTTATCAAACGAACTCAGTACGAATTTTTTCAAATTCCTGTTTTAACAAAACGAATCTTTCGTTCGGGAACCATTTGTTGGTCTGTTTTCGGACTTTGTTTTTTGCGAAGAAGAACAATGCGAACCAAGTAAATTCACCTTTCAGATGATTATTGTAAAATTACAGGGAGGCTTCGGCAATCAGATGTTTCAATATGCTTTCGGAAAATGTTTGGCTACAAAACACAATACAAAACTGTTGCTGGATACTACTTTTTTTGAGAAAATAAAAAATAATTTCGATTATACTCCGCGTAAATATGAATTGAATTTGTTAAAAATATCTTCCGAATTGGCGACGGAAGAAGATATTAACTTCGTTAAGAAAAATAAACGGAGTTATGACTTTTTGAGACCGTATTATCGTCGTCCTTTTATTCGGGAACGCGGAATCCGATTTTGTCCCGAACTATTGAACGTTGCCGATCATTCGCTTTTAACAGGTTATTGGCAAACCGAAAAATATTTCAAAAATATCGAATCGCTTATTCGGAAAGAATTTACATTCAGAGACGACTTAAAAGGAGATTATTATATTCAACTGCAAAAAGAAATCGAGGCAACTCATTCGATTAGTTTGCATTTTCGAAGAGGAGATTATGTGGATAATCCGAAAGTCAATCGGCAACACGGAATCTGTCCGCCGGAATATTATCGTAAAGCGCTTGAATATCTGATAGAAAAAATCGATAACCCTTTGTTTTTTGTTTTTTCCGATGATATCGGTTGGATTAAAAAGCATTTTCAAATAGCTTATCCGACTGTTTTTGTGGAAAAAAGCGATGAATCTCAGCACAGCGATTTTCGATTGATGAGTTTTTGCAAACACAATATTATTGCCAATAGTTCATACAGTTGGTGGTCGGCCTGGTTAAATGAAAATCCCGAAAAAACGGTGATTGCTCCGGCCCGATGGTTTGCCGACAATAAATATCAGTTTCAAACAAACGACTTGCTTCCCGATTCATGGATAAAAATGTAGATCATATTCCTGTCGTATCTGTTTTAATGCCTGTATTCAATGCCGAAAAATATCTGAATACGGCTATAGACAGTATATTAAATCAAACTTATCCGGATTTTGAATTAGTTATTATCAACGACGGATCGACCGACCAATCGGAACAAATTATTCTTTCTTATAAGGATGAAAGAATCAGTTATCACATCAATCCCGCAAACGAAGGACTGGTTAATACCTTGAACAAAGGAATTGCATTTTGTTCGGGAAAATACATCGCCAGAATGGATGCCGACGATATTTCTTTGCCCGGACGTTTTGAAAAACAAATCCGTTTTTTGGAGAAAAATCCCGATGTGGTGATGGTTGGCGGATATATGGACAAAATAAACGAAAAAGGGAAACGAAAAACGAAATACAATAAAGCTGTCCCGAATCATCTAATAAAAGACAGACTTTTTTTCGGCAATTATTTTGCTCATTCTTCCATGATGATTCGAAAAGATATTTTGAAAGAATTTTTTGTATAGTAAAAATTATATTTATGCCGAAGATTATTTTTTGTGGTCGCAAATTGCATCAAAATATTCCGTCGCGAACCTTTTCGAAGTATTGATTCTTTATCGCGAACATTCGGGAAGTGTGAGTATGCAAAAAGAAAATCAGCAAATCGAAACCACCAAAAAAATATTGGCTTATCATCTCGCCAAACTGAATATTCAACCTACAAAAGAGGAATTGGATTTACATTATTTGCTGGTTTGGAAACCTTCCGGGATTGATATTTTAAATCGGAAAGAAAGAAAAAAAATCTCTGCGTGGGTGGAAAAATTGAAACTTCAGAATGAGAAATATCAAATATACGATAGAGAATATTTCAATCGGAAATTAAATTCGCGATGGAGTTGGGAGAAGAAATTCCATATCGTATTTCTTCATTTGAAATCGTATTTTAAGAATTAATATTTTTCATTTTTTCACCGGCCGTGAATCAGTACATAAGCATGATAATTCGTGTTCTCGTTTACCGGACAAAGTTCCGAGTATCCCGAAACAATTTTGTGCTCTTTTATATGAAAAGGATAATGCTTTGTCTTTTCACGGTGATTCTCGATTGTTTGTCCGGGTTGATTGTTGTATTCGATTGCAAAAAATCCTTTCGAGTCGGGATGAAGATAGTTTTTCTGTAATTGCAAAGACAAGTATCCCATACTTTTTCGCATATTGATTTCTACGCACGGATGCAGATGAAATCGATTGCCGGAAAGATAAATCATCATATCCACGCCCAAATTTCCCTCGTAATAAGGAGCATATTCTTCCGAAAGATTGATTTTTAACTGTTCCGTCACTTCCGAAAGAAGGTCTTTCCCGATATACTGAAATAACGTTTTTTCTATTTCATTTTGAGGCAATAAAATACTTTTCTCGTAATTGCCTTTCGTTCCGGTTTCAAAAAGAGAATAGCCCGCGAAACGAATCGCTTTATCGGGAGTGATTTCGAAATGTGCGGAAAAGTCGAGCAGTTTATCCAGTTTTTTTTCAACGGAAGCGGAACGTTGCTTTTTCAACATTCCGCCGATTATTTGCCGCTCCGACCGATTTAATTGTCCGGGAGGAAGCCAAACGATTCCCCTTCCCGAAGAGGAATAAGGCGATTTTAATACGAGTTTCGTGTTCTTATCCGAGACATATTGTTCTATGTCGGTTACTTCGGAGAAAAACGAGGGTAAAATATCTTTTTCCACCGACGAAATGCGGCTCATCAATTTTTTAAGAACGGAAAAAGCAGTGTGTCTGCTGCTTAATAAGGCATATTCCGTTTTCCATTTCGGAATATCAATATCGAGGTTGTATTCGCTTTTTATCTTCTCGAAAAGATGAATACTGTTCGGAGCCGGTCCCCATAAACAGATTTTTTCGCGGTTCAGCGTTTCTTTTCGGTCGATGAAATCCGAAACCGTAATCGACCGGTCGACCATGTTTAAATCTTCTGTTTTCCGGATAAATTCCGAGGGAAGCTTTTGATTAATCAAAACAAAATCATTCGGTTGCGCATACCACGCGGGAAGAAAAGCCAACTCCTTTTGCATCTTTATTTGATTGACCGGCGGATGATAATATTTCGAAGCATTTAATATCGCCGTTTCGTTTCCCGGATTGAAGTAATGAATCATCGCCTGAATAAAGACTTATATTTTTATTTTGAATGATTTTTTTGTCTTGTCGAATACGACGCCTTTGCTTTGGAAATACCGGTCAATAATTCCGTCGTTTATCAGTTTTTCGGGACTTCCCGTTACCGGTTTTCGTTCTTTATCCAATATCCATAAAATATCGGCGATTTGTAACGATAAATCCAAATCGTGCGATGACAAAAATATGGTTTTATTCATTTTCCTGCACAAGTCGTATAACAATTGCATAATCTCTATTTTACTCCGGAAATCCAAGAAAGCCGTCGGTTCATCGAGGAAAATAATAGGCGTTTGTTGCGTAAGAACTTTGGCTATCATTGCTTTTTGTCGTTCTCCGTCGCTCAGTGTATAAATTTGTCGGTCAGCCAAGAAGCGAATATTTACCCGCTCGATAGCCTCTTCGATAATTGCTTCATCCCGGTTGCTTAACTTTCCCCAAAAACCGGTATAAGGATTTCGTCCGGTAGCTGCCAATTCTCTCACGCTCATGTTTCCCGTTTCGACTTTTTCCGTTAAAACCACTCCGATAAGTTTCGATAAATCTCTGTCGGAGTACGTTTGTATATCTTTGCCGTATATTTTTATGTTTCCGGATAAAGGAGGTTGAAACCCGGCTAATGTTCGCAGTAAAGTTGATTTTCCGCTTCCGTTCGACCCGATAAGACAGGTTAATTTTCCTTCCGAAATACGGGCGGACAGATTCTCGACTACAACTTTCGTGTTTTTTCGTGTCTTGTAGCCTATCGATAAATTATTTAATAAAAGGGTTTCTTCGTTCATTTTTGTCGAACAAAGTTAATGGATTTATTCAAATAACCGAATGTTTTTTTTACTTTTGCGGGAATGAAAATAACAGTTTCAGTCATAAACGACTTGGCAACGGACCAGCGGGTACACAAAGTTTGTACAACTCTTTCCGAAAACGGTTACGAAGTTAAATTGGTCGGACGAAAATTCAGAAACAGTCCGATTCTGAACAGAACTTACCGAACCGAGCGGATGCGACTGTTTTTCAACAAATCGTTTTTGTTTTACGCCGAATACAACGTCCGTTTGTTTTTTTACCTTTTGTTCGACAGAGCGGATATCTTTCTCTCCAACGATACCGATACCTTATCGGCCAATTATTTCGCTTCACGTATTCGACGGAAACCTCTGGTATTTGATGCTCACGAAATGTTTCCGGAAGTTCCGGAAGTAGTCGGGCGTAAACATGTGAAACAATTCTGGACGGCTTTGGAAGATTACTTATTTCCCCGATTGAAATACTCTTACACTGTTTGTCGATCCATTGCCGATATTTATAACCGCAAATACGGAATGGATATGAAAGTTGTTCGCAATATTCCTTTTGCAGATAAACCTGTCGGACCGAATGAACACAAAATAAAGAAAAACGGAAAGAAAATGTTGTTGTATCAGGGAGCCGTCAACGTTGGAAGAGGAATAGAGTGGGTGATAGACGCCATGCCTTTTCTCGACGATTTTATATTTTATGTAGTCGGAGGCGGAGATATTCTGAACGATTTGAAAGAGAAAGTAAAGAAACAAAATCTGGAAGACAAAGTCATTTTTACCGGAAGAGTTCCTTTTGAAGAATTATTAAGCTATACGGCTTCCGCGGATATCGGTATCAATCTGCTTGAAAACAAAGGATTGAATTATTATTTTTCGCTTCCGAATCGAATCTTCGATTATATCCGGAATCGTGTTGTTATCTTGGCTACCGATTTCCCGGAAATAAGAAGAATCGTATCACATTATAACGTAGGCGTATTAATAAATCGATACGAGCCGGAGTTTTTGGCAGAAACAATAAAAACATTATC
>JAIRRK010000215.1 GCA_031256015.1 Dysgonamonadaceae bacterium | reverse complement strand
GGTTGTTGCAACCGGGGTCGGCCCTAAGTATGATGTTATGTGATTGTCTCTATTCGCGTCCGCGAATAGCGTAAAGTGTTTAATATAAGCTCTCTCTCTCTCTCTCTCTCTCTCTCTCTCTCTCTCTCTCTCTCTAACAAAATATCCTCAACCTCCAAACTTTTCGCAAGAAAAATGAAAGAAAAAGCAATCTTTTTTTTAGTTATATCATTCATAATGTTCATACTGTTTATTATTTGTTTTATACGTTTTTTATGTCAATCACTTATCTGTCAAAAAAGGCAAAATTCATCCCTAATTGAACATTCAGTGTTCGTGAATTGATGGCTTCGAACGACGAAATGTTTTCGGCCGCTATATAAAACTGAAAAGCCTTCGCCTTGAAATTAAGGGCAATGCTCGGATTAAACAATTTGGTTGTCATAAAATTATTGCCGGCAGCCACAACCAACCAATCACCCACCGAACGGTTGTACATCAACGTGAAGGTAGTTCGCGAAAAGCTATCCAACGCTCTTGTGCTGAATAAGAATCCAAGCTTTTCGTTCGGGGAAAAATCATACGTTGCGCTTACAAACACTTTTCCGGGGAGCGTTGTCCGATAAGATTTCCCGGGCATTTCACTGAACTTGAATACATTTTTCAAGGTATCCGCTATTTCACTCAAATCCGTATCCGTATCCGATAATCCGGCAAATTCAAAACCATCGCCTTGGGTTTTCGCTTCGTAAAACTGAAGATTGGAATTCCAATTTATCCATCCCCAATCGACAAAACTCAAGCCGACGTTAAGCTCTTTTATCGGAGTTTGGTAATACGCGCCTGCATCAAAAGCAAAGCCGGCATTATTAAAAATGTCGCCGGGATTATCCACGTAAGACGTTTTCACCAATGCATTGGTATTTAACAACATCTTGTAATCCACGGGGTCTGTATCCATCGTGGCGTAAAGGTTTTTCCCGTACGCATTCGCGGCACCCGACAAGAGTTTGGTACGAGCTCCCACTTTCCAATCTTTATTGATTGCGAACGTGTAACCCAATGCTGTTTCCATGTAAGCGGAGGCATTTACTTCCGTTTCGATGGATAATTGTTTTCCGGCCGTATTTCCCTTTACCAATAAAGTAGCCAAGTCCGACGGGAATAAAAAGCTCACATCACCTACGGCCGACAGAGAAAAAGTAACCATGTGCCGTTGCTGAAAGCGAACACCGAATGAAAACAATTCGTAGTTGAATCCCATCAACATGCGGGCAGAAGAAAGTGCATCTACAATATCCGGATTAACAACCAACGAATTATCCGCTCGTCTTGAAATGACATCGCTGTATCGCACACCCAAGTCCAAATCTAATTTGAAAGGCGAAAGAAGCAAAGGCATTCCCATATACCACCTCACCGAATCCGATAAATTAGCCGGATTCGTGCGCAGGGATTGCGGCGATTGGCGCATAAAGCTCATTAACGTACTTTCCTGAGCTATCGCTTGTCCACTAAGAACAAAAAGAAACAGAGATATATAAATAATTTTTTTCATGACCTTTCATTTTTAATCTTCTAAAACACCTAAATTAACGGAAGCCTTTGCGCCTATTTTTATTTGCAAATTATTTTGATTCGTGATACGGACATATTTCGTATCATCTTCGGTTTTTATCGTACAATCTATGATTATCTCGTCCGAGTTTTGCATATTTCGTTCTGCTTGCGGCAGTATTCTCAAAAATTTACTGTAATGCGAGGGGGCACCTACTTCTTGTTCATCCGTTGTTCCGGCCACATCTTTCAGTTCCGCGGCGGGAATACTGACAGCTCTCTCGAACAAGGCTCCAAGATGCCTTCTCGTTCCTTTTTCCAACAAGAAGCACTGCAAGTCCACCCCTGCCGGAAAATTATTTACGACATTCAACTTGATGCCCATGTCGCTGAATTCCACGGTCGACATATCGATGTTCAAAGTGTCTTTTATCGACAGCCTCGTGTTCTTAAATTTTATAGGTACCATTATTCGGGCGGAGACTTTTATCGGGTCATCAATCGATAAAGAAACGGCGTTGCGAACGGGGCTGTCTGCTCCCGGATTGGTTTCCATCCGTATTGTCAAATCCAATTTTTGCGGTAATTTACTCGCTATTTCCCCTAAACTTCGTCCTCCAAGCATCTTCGATGTGGTTTCTACCTTCCCCAAATTTTCCACACTCTGAGCCGCTACATCCACACTGTCCACCAAAGTTTTCACCAAAGGACTTTCTCCGTTGGCCGGAAACGATTTTAACTCATCGATGACCACCCGAAAAGGCAATGCAAATTTATTCTCGACGCGAAGGTCGAGAAACACTTCTTTCAAATCCCATTCGGCATCCAGAGTACCAAGGTCGTTTGTGACAATAGACTCTGTAATATGTTTAGTGTAATGGCCCAAATAGCCGTAAGCTTTTTCGACATGCAAGTCCATTAATTGCATATTAAACCCGAATTTCCCGTGAGTATGTCGGTATCCGTTGAACGTCAACTTGTATCGGAAAAGGATTTGATTTTCCGTACCGCTGCTTCCATGGTCAATTTTCAAAGAATAACCGCTTAAATCAATGTCTCCTGTGCCGGCCATGTCTATGTTTTTCTTGAACGTTGCTCCGCTCTCGTTTTGCAGATTCGGAATCTCCAGATTAAGGGTTACTTTTCCCGGAGCAAATTTATTGCCGTTGTTCATGTTCATTTTCAAAGACGAAAAAACGAGGCTGTCAGGAAGCAATTCTTCTGCGGATGAGCCCAAATCGAGGTTCATTACATATTCATAAAACGATTCGCCGGTAGGATATTGACCGCTGAACGAGATGGGAATATCCGGGAGTTCGACCGGTGTTTCTACGGAAATCCATTGATTATCGACATCAAAGATTTCTCCGACGGTCGGCATCTCGATGTCCGCTACATCAAAGATAAAATAAGACTGCCCGTCAATAAAGCTAATACCGTTTCCGATAGTCTCTGTGGTTATCGTATCAGAAAATAACGGCAAATGCAGTGTCGTATTCAGGTTCTCCAAGGTAAATTTATCAAAATCAAAATCCTCCTTTTCAAAGCACGACACAAAAAAGAAAAAACTTCCCAGTAATACGAGAAAAGCATGTTTATAAAAATACTTCATAATATAGAGTTTTATAGTTTTGTTATTACGATTGCCGACTACTCACCTAAATTAAATCCGAATTCACGGGTAAGCCCCACGGAGGGGGTGTGCCTGTAAGAAAATTCGATGTCCCTTGTTGAACGGTTTCACAAAATACCCTTGTAATTTCAGCCAAACGAACCACGAGGTAATTTCTAATTATAGTGTTAATTTTCAACACATTAAAAACAACTATTCCCGGCCGCTTCCTTTAGATTTATACAGGAAATATTAATCAAACTTAGGTTAAGTTAGTCGTTTCGACCCCAAAGTTATATCTTTTTTTGAATATTCAAACATAAATTGGAATAATTTTATTCCCTGATTTGTCCGATATCCGTCACAAGCCTGCGAAAATTAAGCTGCAACAAAAAAGAGATGCAGTTACCTGCATCTCTTAGTTCTTAGTTCTTAACTCACTCCGCCGCGATGCACCTGACACTAAAGCCGCCTGCACGGGCCCACTCGTCGACTATGAACTCTCCCCTGCCGAGGAGCATGCTGTACGAGTAGACCCTACCACCATACACGTCCACTACGCTAGTCCAATAGCTTCCGCTGCTACTCTTTATGCTCACGTTTCCGTCGTTGTTGTGCCGGTAGCCGGCGGCAGGCAAGAAAAGTAAAGGCTCGGGAGCTTCGGGGAGTGTCAAATCGTCTTCATAAGGATTACTGACATCCCACTCACTCGGTAAGTACAACGCATAACCGTTAGTCTTACTGTCATCCCAATCGGTCGAAGCCTTTCCCTTCGAAACAGGTACCCACACAAGACCCGAAGAGGCTGTAGTACCGTCAGCACCACCAGACGTGTAGAGATAATCGTACCATGGTTCACCGGGCACACCCTCCTTCTGAGCAAGCAACGCCCATTCGTACTCAGTAGGTACACGAAAACCATCGGGGCAGGGGTCGTATACGGTCTTTCCGGGAGGAATTACTTTTCCATCGACTATTTCACCGTTACCACCGATAGGAGCAGCATTAACATCCAATCCGTTGCCCCACAAATTGTCGACGTGAGGAGAAATCCAATCGATGTCGTTATTCATCACGGCACTACCGAGACCGCCCCAAGCAAACTTATGTGATATGGCCGGATCATAATAATTATTATCGCCGGAAGTAGAAGAGTAAAGCGTCTGGGTGAAACTGTCGGACATATCATCTTTGCTGCACCGCAACGAATGTTCCCAATCCTTACGGCCCCACTGGAACAAACCCCCGAATACGGTTATGTCTTTTTCCAGATTAGTCATCGTACTCACATAAGCCATCTGCTCTTTGACCGTCATATTGGGATTGGCACCGAGGTTATAAGTCAGGAAGCGCAGGGTGGTTTTTCCGAGCAAAGGACCGGCACCGTCTTCATCTACATCGATGTCAACATATTTCGTTGCGTCGGGTTTGTAATACAGCGGGTCGCAGGTAGCATAAGGAGGTTCAACCGTGTTCTCGACATTAATACCGGCCCATTTCGCGCCGTCCCACACATAAATACCCGGAAGCATCCATGATTTGCCCGGCATATTGTACACTACCAGACCGATATGGTCGCGCTTATCCTTAGCGTCGGGATTGGAAAGAATCGGGGCAAGTTCGTTCCAATCACTCAGGTTTACCCGCGGCATTCCCAAGCCTTTGGTAGAATTGGCACTTTGGTTGCTCGGGTATTCTTTCAGGTCGAGCAACGAGCCTTCGTTCGGGTCGATGTTCGCACCTATCGTTACCTGTGCGCGGGAATAGCTACTTAACAGCAGACAGAATATTACCGGCAACAGCCGATACTTCG
>JAIRRK010000006.1 GCA_031256015.1 Dysgonamonadaceae bacterium | reverse complement strand
ATTGTGTTGTTACTTCTTGAATATTCGCGAAAAATTGTTTCCTTTGCACCATTAAATCTTTTAACAGCGGGTGGGCGGGAAGTTAAGGGTGTGTGTGTGTGTGTGTGTGTGTGTGTGTGTGTGTGTGTGTGTGTGTGTGTGTGTGTGTGTGTGTGTGTGTGTGTTTAAGAAAATATCCGAAACCACCAAATTTCCGGGAGAAAAAATGAAAGAAAAAGCAATCTTTTTTTTATTTATGTCTTTCAGGATATGCATGTTTAATTTATCTATATTTTCAGACGTTGTTTTGTGTCCGGTTGCAAAGCTAATAACTTTTTTTTAATATTTTGCAAATTCAAGAGAAAAAAGTTTACTTTTCTTCTTTTTTTCTTGGGGGAGAGCTGCGACTTCACCCTGCAAGAAGGTAAAAGCAGAGCAGGGTGAGCCGACATATTTTATCCGCACTTGGAAGTTCCGCAGAAAGTACAGGTCAAACATCCTTCCTGATAAACCAAAGATTCCTGTCCGCAATTCGGGCATTTCTGTCCTTTTACCGCCAAACCTTCCTGAACATATTTCTTCAAGGCTCGCTCTACTCCATTCTTCCACGTATTGATTGATTCATCATTCAATTCCAATCCGCCTACCAATTTCAAAACTTGGTCAACGGGCATGGAATAGCGCAATACTCCCGAAATCAATTTGGCGTAATTCCAATATTCCGGGTCAAACTTATCGGAAAGGCCTTCGATGGTTGTTTTATATCCTCTTTTGTTTGTATACTGAAAATCGTATCGTTTCATTCCGTTTTCATCTACATTCTTTATAATCGTACCCTTCGATACTGTTTTAGGCAGGAAAATACCCTCTTCTTCATCGTTGATTCCGGTAAAAATCTCGTAAGGTCGGCCGTTCAATAATCCGACAAAAGCAATCCATTTTTCCTTATTGTTCTGGAATTTCACCACATCGGCGTCCAGTTCACGAGGACGCTTCGCCACAATCACCGGCGGTTCGGGACAATCTCCGCATTCTTTATCTTTTTTGTCGTTGTTTGCAATCAGCACACCGCTGCGGGAACCATCCCGATATACGGTACATCCTTTGCATCCCGACTTCCAAGCCTCTATATAAAGATTATTTACCAGCTCTTCATCCACGTCATTCGGAAGATTGATTGTTACACTGATGGAATGATCCACCCATTTTTGTATTCGTCCCTGCATTCTTACTTTTTGCAGCCAATCCACATCGTTTGAAGTAGCTTTATAATAAGGCGATTTTTCAATCATTGCATCGATTTCTTCTTCGGAATATCTTTTCGTTGTAGAATAACCTTGCGCTTCCATCCAAGTAACGAACTTATGATGAAAAACGATGTATTCTTCCCAAGAATCGCCCACTTCATCCACGAAATCAACCCTGGCCGAAGCATCATTCGGGTTTACTTTTCTTCTTCTTTTATAAACGGGCAGGAAGACCGGCTCAATTCCCGAAGTTGTTTGAGTCATCAACGAAGTAGTTCCTGTCGGAGCAATGGTTAAACACGCAATGTTGCGACGGCCGTATTTCTTCATGTCTTCAATCAGTGGAGGCTCGGCCTCTTTCAATCGATTAATGAAAGGATTGGATGCTTCTCTTTCGAAATCATAAATTCCGAAAGCACCTCTCTCTTTCGCCAAGTTAACCGAAGAACGATAAGCTGCCAAAGTCAATGTTTTTTGAATTTTCTCGGCATAATCAGTCGCTTTTTCCGTTCCGTATCTAAGTCCCAAGGCGGCCAACATATCTCCTTCGGCAGTAATGCCCACTCCGGTTCTTCTTCCCGACAATGTTTTATTTTTTATTTTTTCCCAAAGCAAACGTTCCGTTCGTTTTATTTCTTCATTTTCAGGGTCTGTATTCAATTTATGAAGAATAGCATCGATTTTTTCTATTTCCAAATCGATAATATCATCCATGATACGTTGAGCCAAAGCAACATGTTTTTTAAACAGCTCATAATCCAATTCGGCTTTGGCAGTAAACGGATTTTTCACATACGAATACAGGTTAATCGCCAGCAGACGGCAACTGTCGTAAGGACAAAGAGGAATTTCTCCGCACGGATTGGTGGAAACTGTCGTGAAACCCAAATCACTGTAACAATCGGGAACCGATTCATTAATGATTGTATCCCAGAACAAGACTCCCGGCTCTGCGGATTTCCACGCATTGTGAATGATTTTCCCCCACAATTTTTGGGCATCTATTTCCTTCGTCGTAGTCGGATTATCCGAATTAATCGGATATTGTTGAACAAACGGACGCTTATTTATTACGGCTTCCATAAATTCGCCGGTGATTTTCACCGAAACATTGGCTCCGGTTACTTTTCCTTCCGTCATTTTCGCATCGATAAATGCTTCCGCATCTGGGTGTTTAATTGAAACACTTAACATCAAAGCTCCGCGACGACCATCCTGAGCTACTTCTCTTGTTGAATTGGAATAACGTTCCATAAAAGGAACCAAACCGGTAGAAGTTAAAGCCGAATTTTTCACCGGCGACCCCTTCGGACGAATGTGAGACAAATCATGTCCCACTCCTCCTCTTCGTTTCATCAATTGAACCTGCTCTTCATCTATTTTGATAATGGCTCCATAAGAGTCGGCCGCACCATCCAAACCAATCACAAAACAATTTGACAATGAGGCTATTTGATAATCGTTTCCGATACCGGTCATCGGACTACCTTGCGGAACAATGTATTTGAAATGATCGAACAACTGAAAAAGCTCCTGCTCTGACAGAGGATTCGGATATTTTTTCTCTATTCGAGCAATTTCGCTCGCCAATCGCCGATGCATATCGGCCGGTGTTTTTTCAAAAATATTTCCAAAAGCATCCTTCAAGGCATATTTATTAACAAATACCTTCGCTGCCAATTCGTCTCCGTTAAAATAATTCAGAGATTCTTTGAAAGCTTCTTCAAAAGTGTAACTATTCTGTTTCACGGCCATATTGATGTTATCTTAATTATGTATCTAAATATTTTATTCGCTTAAACAAGCAAGAAAAAACGGAATTGCAATATTAATTATAGATTTTAAGATGGACAAATAATTATCAAAATATCTTTCAACAATTTATTAAAGTTTTCTTAAAAAAATCACATATCATTAATAATTAGCATTTTGACTTTTTAAAAACGGGGAAATATTTTCCAAAACGAAAATTGATTTATAATCAAAATAATTCGTTTTTATTTTCCGGCCATTACAATAAGAGTTACAAATTTTTATCGTCTAATATTTTTCCTTCGTATGAAATAAAACAATTCTAAATTTTTTATTCTTACTTTTATTATTATTTTTGTGTCCATTATTAATTATAATCTTTATAAACACTATCATGAATACAATCCCTCCCATTTTCTGGGTTATCCCTATTGCATCAATCATTGCATTAGGATTTGCTTATTACTTTTTTAAGTGGATGATGAAACAAGACGAAGGTACGGACTTGATGAAAAAAATCGCGCAGCATGTCCGTGTCGGAGCGATGTCTTATTTGAGACAACAATACAAAGTTGTTACTCTGGTTTTTATAGTATTAATGGCTGTTTTCGGAATAATGGCTTATTTCGGATTGCAAAATCCATGGGTTCCCATCGCCTTTGTCACCGGAGGATTCTTTTCCGGATTAGCCGGTTTTCTGGGAATGAAAACAGCAACTTATGCATCTGCTCGCACGGCAAATGCAGCAAAAAACACACTGAACAACGGACTGCAAATTGCTTTTCGCTCCGGAGCCGTTATGGGTTTAGTGGTTGTAGGATTGGGGTTGTTCGATATTTCTTTGTGGTACATTATTCTCAGTTTTGCCTTGCCGGCGTCTGTCAGTAAAATGACAATCATTACAACGACTATGTTGACTTTCGGAATGGGAGCTTCCACACAAGCACTGTTTGCTCGTGTGGGTGGAGGTATTTATACCAAAGCTGCAGATGTAGGTGCCGACTTGGTTGGCAAAGTGGAAGCCGGAATCCCCGAAGATGATCCGAGAAATCCCGCCACCATTGCAGATAATGTCGGAGACAATGTCGGAGACGTTGCCGGTATGGGTGCCGATTTATACGAATCGTATTGCGGGTCTATCTTGGCTACAGCCGCTTTGGGAGCAGCCGCTTTCATTGGAAACGAAGATATGCAGATTAAATCCGTGATGGCTCCGATGCTAATTGCAGCTGTCGGAATTATTTTATCGATTATCGGAATTTTTGCCGTTAAAACCAACGAAAACGCAACAATGAAAAGCCTGTTAAAAGCACTTTCTTTCGGAACGAATCTAAGTTCGGCATTGATTGTTGCGGCTACATTCGCGATTATGTATTTTCTGAAAATAGACAATTGGGAATGGATTTCCTGCTCCGTTGTTATCGGACTTTTAGTAGGAATTGTTATTGGGCAAAGTACGGAATATTATACTTCGCATACCTATAAGCCGACACAAAAAGTTTCTGCTGCCGGATTAACCGGTCCGGCTACAGTTATTATTTCCGGATTGGGTGTTGGAATGATTTCCACAGCCATTCCTGTTTTGGCTGTTGTTGTCGGTGTCATTGCATCCTTTTTATTTGCTTCCGGATTTGCTTCCGGATTTGATTTCGGTAATGTCGGAATGGGGCTTTACGGAATCGGAATCGCCGCCGTAGGAATGCTTTCCACCTTAGGAATTACACTCGCAACCGATGCTTACGGCCCAATCGCAGACAATGCGGGAGGAAATGCCGAAATGGCCGGCTTGGGAAAAGAAGTTCGCAAAAGAACGGATGCTCTGGATGCATTGGGAAATACTACGGCTGCTACCGGAAAAGGATTTGCAATCGGGTCTGCGGCTCTTACCGGATTAGCTTTATTAGCTTCCTATATCGAAGAAATAAAAATCGGATTGACTCGTTTAGCCGACAATGCCGCGGATGGATTGGTGAAAGTGACCGATCATTTTACTCTGACATCCGAACAGATTCATGCCGCTAAATTTACCGATTTCATGGAATTTTACAATGTAACATTGATGAATCCGAAAGTATTGGTAGGAATGTTCATCGGTTCCATGATGGCATTTCTTTTCTGCGGATTAACAATGAATGCGGTAGGACGAGCAGCAGCAAGCATGGTGGAAGAAGTTCGTCGACAATTTAGAGAAATAAAAGGAATCCTGACAGGCGAAGCCGAACCGGATTATGCTCGTTGTGTGGCAATTTCAACCAAAGGTGCGCAACGCGAAATGGTTATTCCTTCTGTTTTGGCTATTGCTGCTCCGGTCGTTACCGGCTTAATTTTCGGAGTTACAGGAGTAATGGGATTATTGGTCGGAGGATTAAGTACCGGATTCGTTTTGGCTGTGTTCATGGCTAATTCGGGAGGAGCTTGGGATAATGCAAAAAAACACGTCGAAGAAGGTAATCACGGAGGAAAAGGATCGGATTGTCATAAAGCAACTGTTGTAGGAGATACCGTTGGTGACCCATTTAAAGACACTTCCGGACCCAGTTTGAATATCCTCATCAAATTGATGAGTATGGTTGCAATTATCATGGCGGGATTAACCGTTTCTTGGAGTTTATTCTAAGAAAAGTTGATTTTCAAAAAGTATCGTATTCGATGAAAATCGCACAAATATTGGGAGCATTGGAAGAATTTGCACCTCTTCCGCTTCAAGATGATTTTGATAATTCGGGCTTGCAAGTCGGAGATACAACTCAAAAAGTAAAAGGGATTCTTCTGTGCTTGGACGTCACGGAAGATGTCATCGATGAAGCCGTTGAACTCGATTGTAATTTGATTATTTCACATCATCCGCTCTTGTTCAGGCCGTTAAAATCGTTAACCGGAAAAACTTACATAGAAAGATGTATCGTAAAAGCTTGTAAAAACGACATCGTTATTTACGCCGCTCATACCAACATCGACAATGTTCGAGGAGGTGTAAGTTTCCGTTTGGCGGAGAAAATCGGATTACAGAATATAAAAATCCTAAAACCTCAGAACAATAGTCTGTTGAAGTTGGTTACGTTTGTCCCGGAAAATCAAGCTGAACAGGTAAGAACGGCTTTGTTCCATGCCGGAGCAGGAACAATCGGCAATTACGATTTTTGCAGCTATAACAGTTCGGGAGAAGGTACATTCAGGGCCGGAGAGAATACGAATCCTTTTGTCGGAGAAAAGGGAGAAATCCATGTGGAAAAAGAGACCCGTATCGAAGTTGTTCTTCCGACTTGTAAAAAAGCTTCCGTGACACGCGCCTTGTTGACTACTCATCCTTACGAAGAGCCGGCTTACGACTTCTATCTCTTGCAAAACGAATGGAGTCAGGCCGGTGCCGGCGTAGTGGGCGAATTACCCGTTGAAGAAGATGAAAAATCTTTCTTGCAAAGAATAAAAACAATTTTCCGCTTGGAGTCATTAAAACATTCTCCCTTAACCGGTAAAATGATAAAAGAAGTAGCCTTGTGCGGAGGAAGCGGATCTTTCCTCATTAAAGAAGCAATGGCTTACGGAGCAGATGTATTTCTGACAGGAGAAGCCAAATATAATGACTATTTCGATGTGGAAAACAAAATACTTTTGGCCGTTTTAGGACATTATGAATCAGAGCATTTCATAAAAGAACTATTTTTTGAGATAATCTCAAAAAAAATGCCTAACTTTGCCATTCATTTTTCAAATTTGAATGCAAATCCTGTTAATTACATGTAAATCAAGATATGGCAAAAAAAGAACAATTACCTAAAAAAGAAAAGAAAACAACTTCTACCCGTAAAAAAGAAGTGATTGAAGATACATCTTCCGTTCAAAATCAAGCGGAAGGAAAAGAATTATCCATTGAACAAAAACTAACAAACCTCTACAAACTTCAATCTATTTTGTCGGAAATCGATAAAATAAAAACGCTTAGAGGAGAACTTCCTTATGAAGTTCAAGACTTGGAAGATGAAGTTGCCGGACTTGCGACTCGTATCGATAAATATCAAGCGGATCTGAAAGAATTGGAAACCATCATCGGGCAACAACGGATAAAAATCACCGATTCCGGTGCATTGGTGGAAAAATATCAATCACAATTAGATAATGTTCGAAATAACCGCGAATTTGACAGTCTATCGAAAGAAATTGAATTTCAAGGTTTGGAAGTGGAATTGGCAGAAAAGAAAATCAAAGAGTTTACTTTTGAAGTCAAAAATCTTACGGAAGAGATAGAAAAAAGTAAACACCTTCACGAAGAACGTCAAGCGGATCTCAAATCGAAAAAAGAAGAATTGAACGAAATTATTTCCGAAACAAAGATTCAAGAGGAACAATTGAGAGAGAAAGCAAAACAAATCGAAACAACTATCGAACCTCGTTTATTAACGGCTTTCAAACGAATCAGGAAAAGTGCAAGAAACGGATTGGCCGTTGTTTCCATCGAAAGAGGTGCTTGCGGTGGTTGCTTTAATAAAATTCCTCCTCAAAGACAATTGGATATCAAACTTCGTAAAAAAACCATTGTTTGCGAACATTGCGGTCGAATCATCATTGACCCGGATTTGGCCAATGCCGAAAACGCATAAAACAATTAATAAAGATAATAGATGGCAAAATGGTTAGCGGCGTTAATGTCGTTAACCATTTTACATTTAAATAGTAAATAAGAAATGGCTCATCTTTTAAGTTTATTCAAATTCTGTCCTAAATGCGGCTCTCCTCGGTTTGTAGAGAATGATTTCAAGTCAAAAAAGTGCGAAAGCTGCGGATTTATCTATTATTTTAATGTCTCGGCCTCCACGGCTGTTTTTTTAACGGATAAATACAACCGATTAGTCGTTGCAAAAAGAGCAAAAGAACCGGCAAAAGGAACCCTGGACTTACCCGGAGGTTTTGTCGACCCTTATGAAACGGTCGAAGAAGCCGTAAAAAGAGAAATAAAAGAAGAAACCGGATTGAAAATCGACCGGATACAATACCTGTTCTCCCTTCCGAATACTTATCTTTATTCCGGATTTGAAGTTCATACCGCAGATTTATTCTTTCAATGTCGTTTGGATGAAATAAGTAATTTGCAGGCAGCCGACGATGTCGAGGAATTATTTCTGTTGGAGCAGGAAAATATCCAACCGGAACTGTTCGGCTTGGATTCGATAAGAAAAGCTATCGGAATGTGGCTTCAAAAGCAATGATTTATATAGACCGATTTTAAATAACAATAAATTATATTACCTTTGCATGATAACTTGTTAAAATATGTATGCAATAGGAAATTATAAAGAGACCGACTTAATGAGCGATTTAATATGCGACACCTATCCGATGTTGCTTGTCATGAGTCGTTTCGGGATTGCGCTTGGTTTTGGAGATAAAACAATCGCCGAAGTTTGTACCGACAATAAGGTGGATACCAAAACGTTTCTCGCGGTGGTTAATGTCTTTACCAACGACGACGGAAATAAACAAAAACAAACACAGGAACACGATTTTTCCATTCACGCCTTAATCGTGTATCTGAAAAAATCTCATTCGTATTTCTTGGATTTCAAGCTTCCTTCCATCCGTCGGAAACTGATTGAAGCAATTGACCACAGTAACAACGATATTGCTTTGGCTATCATTCGCTATTACGACGAATATGTTGCGGAAGTGCGGAAGCACATGATGTATGAGGAAGAAATTGTTTTCCCTTATGTTGAATCGCTTCTTAACGAGAAAGAATCGGACGAATACAGTATCGATATCTTCTGTAAAAAACACGATGACGTGGAAGCTAAATTGGCCGAATTGAAAAATATCATTATCAAATATTATCCTTCCAAAAGCACCAACGAATTAAATAACGCTTTATTCGATATTTTTTCCTGTGCCAACGATTTGGCTTATCACAACCGGGTTGAAAATAAATTATTTGTTCCTGCTATCAAAGAGGCGGAAGCGGAACTGAATATAAAACGGAAGAAATGAAAACCAGAATACATATCGTCATTGCCGAACCTTCGGTTATAATCAGAAGCGGACTTGTTGCCGTGCTAAAGAGACTTTTTCCGCTTAATATCGATATTGCCGAAATTTCGGATATGGCTTCATTGCCTCCGCAACTGTGCAAATACAATCCCGATATTTTAATCGTGGATTCCTCTCGTTTGGGCCTGTTTTCGTTGGGGCAAATCAAAACGGAAGTTCAATGCCCTCAGATGAAAACGATTGCTCTGCAAAGTACATTGACCGATAAAACAACTCTTCTGAATTACGATGATGTTATTTCTATCTACGACAGTGCCGAAACCATTAAGGAAAAACTAACCGCATTGACGAAAAAAGAAGAGAACAACGATAATAAACAAGAATTGAGTCAGCGGGAAAAAGAAATCGTCGTCTGTATCGTGAAAGGAATGACCAACAAACAAATCGCGGAAAAACTGTTTTTATCTACGCATACAATCATTACACATCGGCGAAACATTACAAATAAACTACAGATACACAGTCCGGCCGGACTTACGATTTATGCCATCGTGAAAAAATTAGTAGAAATTAACGACATAAAAAGTACCATTATTCCTGAAGAATAGCGTACAGGAAAGGGATGCAGTTTCGTGCATCCCTTTATTCGATTCCTCACGGGTTCAGGGAGCGTGATGCGGGCAGGGATATTTAATTATTACCTGTTGTTGTTTCTTTGTCGTTTATCCGGGTTGGACGTGTATGTGCATACACGGCGGCGGTGTATGTGCATACACGGTGGCGGTGTATGTACATCTGCTTCGGGTGCAGATACACATCTGCTTCGGGTGCAGATACACATCTGCTTTGGGTGCAGATGCACATCTGCTTCGGGTGCAGATGTA
>JAIRRK010000187.1 GCA_031256015.1 Dysgonamonadaceae bacterium | reverse complement strand
TCCTCTCCCCGAAAATGAACTTCTCCATCAGAAAAATAAGGGATATTCTCTGTTAACGCAATGCATTATTGGAATGGCGGAAGCATAATTATTATATATATGTTATAAAAAGTTTGCTTTAAGATAATATATTTGTTATAATAACACGTTTAACGGAGGAATGAATGAAAACCGATAAATTAGTCAGGCTGCAATTGGACAAACAATTGAACAGTATAAAATGCGCGTTGAATCTTACGCGTCCGGTATACGGTTGGATAAAAACCCTCAGAAATGCGCTCGGGATGACCTCGCATCAATTTGCTAAAAAAATGGGAGTAACTCAAGCCAGAGTCTCTGCTATAGAAAAAGGAGAAATCGAAGACTCCCTCACTCTAAACACAATGAAAGAAGCCGCCGCAGCTTTGAATTGCCGTTTTATTTACTTCCTGCTTCCGGAAAAAAATCTGGAAGAGACTGTGAAAAACCAAGCCGTCCGATTTGCAAAAAGAAACACGGAATCACTCTCCCATTCAATGAATTTAGAAAATCAGGGAATAATGTCGGAAGACCTTGACGATTTCATAGAAATTCAGACGGAAGAAATCTTACGGAAAAATTCCAATAAAATTTGGGATATCGAATGATGAAATTCCGTTATGATGAAAACTCCACTCCCGTTAATTCGGATGAGATTTGCAATCTGATTCCCTCTCATATACAGACGCAATCCGAATTAAATTTGTGGGAACAAAATAATATTGCAAACGCCGAAAGAAAACTGTTTGCATCAAAAAAACCTTTAAACATAACTTCCGATTTTATAAAGAAAGTACACAAAAGTATGTTCTGTAACACGTGGAAGTGGGCCGGGAAATTCAGAACTGTTAACACAAATATCGGAATAGATCGGATAAAAATTTCTGTTGAAATACAATTGCTTTGCGATGATCTTGCTTTTTGGTTTGGAAACAACTCGTATCCTTTGGCAGAAACCGCCGTAAGATTCAGTCACCGTTTGGTATGTATTCACCCGTTCACAAACGGTAACGGCCGATGTTCCCGCCTGCTGGCAGACTTGATAATGGTCAGAAAAGGCTTTCAAAGATTTTCTTGGGGCAGCAAAAACTTAACTGAAATTTCGGAGGTAAGAAGCAAGTATATTCAAGCACTAAGGGCTGCGGATAATTTTGACATCGAATCTCTGTTGGATTTTGCCGCAAGTTAATCTCCTGATAATCGGCCCCTTTTCGAGTCGTCCTATTTCTCAGCCTTTTGACTCGCCTTGCAATGTCGGGAGAAAGGTTTGATATATCCGTAAAAAGAACACCGTTTATTAAGAAAAGGGAGGGAAGCCCCTCCCCTTGCCTTTTTAATATTCGCTCGGGCAGATCATGATGAAAAGTTCTTCTTCGCGAAACAGAAAAAACTTGTACTCTCCGCTCGGCAGATCAACATAGGAAATGTTCTGTGTCACTATCCGGATTTTTTCGCCGGAAATTTCGTGAAAAATCCTGAAAATCCCTTCAATTTCAGATGGGTGAACTGCTTTGTCTCACTCCTCTGCCCTCCCTTTGCGGTATAGAGCTCGGCGACGATATCAAAAACGACTGTCCCGACAACGCCGCTCTCCTGCTCGGAATATTGGTGCATCTCGCGGAACAATTGCCGCGCTCCGTCTCCGAAAATGAACTCGCCCGATTCAAAAACAAAGGAATAATCCTGTTAAAACAGGGTGGTTAAGCAGTTTTTAAAGGTCCTGAGCACATATCGGAAATCAAAAATTAATAGTGGAATCGGCAACTCAGCAATTGCAGTTCGCCATTTTGGACTCTGTATACTAAACGATGTTCCCGGTTAATTCTTCGAGACCAGCAACCGGAGAGTGTGTAAGCCAAAGGCTCCGGTTTGCCTATTCCTCCAAAAGGATCGTTTTCTACGGCTTTAATTAACTCCGATATTTTTTCGGCCGTTTTTTTATTGTTCTGTCGCCAATATACAAAATGCTTCTTGAAATTATTCGTGTAAACGGTTTTCATTTTAACAAATCTTCAATCGGGAATACTTCTCCCCTGTTTGCTTGTTCTATTGATTCCGTCAAGTCCTTTCGGTTATTTTCCGTACTCAGCAAATATGCCGTTTCCCTCAGCGATTCATACTCATCCGCAGACACTATAACGGCTCGGTCTCCGTTTTTCCTGGTGACATAAACTTCCTCGTAATCATCGCATACGGACGATAAAATACTGGCCAGCTTCTGGCGAAGTTGTGTGTAAGAACATTCTCTCATGTCATTTTCCTCATATAAGTACAGTATACATGTATAATGTAAAAATGTCAAGCGTTTTGTATGCTGTAACATACATTTCGGTAACATGATGCATTCGAATGCAATTAAAGAACCGGCTAAGGGAGTCTTTCTCTTTTTCAAATCGACGATCGCAGACGTTTTATATTAAGCCTGGATCGCTGTCCAATTTTCCGTTTTTAAATTTCTGATTCTTGAAAAATGCTTGGTATTATTCGTTACCAGTACGGCTTTTTCCGCAATGCAACAGGCAGCGATCAGCATATCCATGTCTTCCAAAGGCGTGCCCGTTTTTTGTAATTCGCTTCGGATTTTCGCATATTCAAACGACGCGGCTTCCGTAAAATAAAGCAAACTCAAACGTTCAACGAAAGCTTCTACGGCTCTCTTCAACCTAGACGATTCTTTCAGCAAAACCCCCGTAAACAATTCCGCATGATTAAAAATCGTGATAAGCAATTTGTCTTTTTCGTGCTTTATTATATTTTCGAACAGATTTTCCGCCGTATCGGATTTCCCTTTGATTATATAGCTGCAAATGCAGGTATCCAATACATACTTGTTCATAATTCAATCTTTCTTCCGGTTCCGACATTCCTTTCGATTTCAAATTCCGGCGCACTGTGCAGAGTATCAAAAAACTGCCTCCAGCTTATGGAACGCTTTTCTTTTATGATTAATGCATCGCCTTTTTTGATAATTTCGCAGGTTGTCCCTTTCAGTCTGTAGCTTTGCGGAATCCTCACCGCTTGAGACTGACCGTTCATAAATACAGTTGTTTCCATTGCCGACCTTTCTTAGCTTCCCGTAATAATATATATTATAAATATATATTTGTCAAGCATTTTTACGGGAGAAAAGGGAGGGTGTCCCCTCCATTTTTTTATTTCTCCCGATATCTCAAACCTTCCCTTTCTTCCGGATACAAAATCCATCTCATGGCCATATCCGCCAACCGACAGGCTTTAAAAATATAGTTACGGTCATTTTCCAAATGTTCTATCCAACTTTGCAGATAGCTGATATTATTGGGACTCGGATCACTTCCGCAGCCCGCAACCCGTCCCACAAAAAAACTTGTTATTTCCGCCGTTAACTCCTCGAAAGCATACTCTTTTGAGCCGAAAGAATTCATC
>JAIRRK010000182.1 GCA_031256015.1 Dysgonamonadaceae bacterium | reverse complement strand
TCCTGTTTATGGAACCGGTTACAACAAAACAAATGAAAAGTTTTTCAAAGAATCAAAAATAAAATACCTTTGCAGTAACATAACTAAAATTAAAGTTTATGACGAACTATACGAGCTTGTTTTCCATTTTGAGTATCTGTCTGCTTTTTTCGATGAGCAGTTGCGACTATCGAAATAAAACATCGGATAATCCGGTTACTTTCGATACCGTTCAGGTTGATAAATCATACTACTTTAATGATGACCAAACTCGACCGGGATGCAACTTCCGGATACGATTTATTTATCCCGATTCGTATGCTTCGACGGATACTCTGTCATTGAATCGCATTCAATTGGTTTTCACGGAAAAAACATTGGGAAGTGTTTTCAAAGGAAAAGAACCCGAAGAAGCATTGAATGAATTTATAACGCTTTATTTAAATGATTTCAATCAATTCGTATCGTCCATCAAAAACGACAACGAAGAAAACGAAAGTCTGTACGAAGACGAAACAGGATATTCGTATTATGTCCATTTAAAGAACAGTGTTTTATACAATAAAAACGGCCTCATTTCTTTTGTCGTGGAAACCGTTTCTTTTGAAGGTGGAGCGCATAATTCGAAAAGTATCTACGGCTACGTTTACGATTTAAACAAGAAAGATTTTCTGAAAGAAGAAGATTTTTCGGAAAACAATTACAACAAAAACGTATCGTTGCTTCTTGCCGAGAAAATAGCGGAACAAAACGGCGTAAGAAATCCGACGGAGTTGGAACATATCGGTTTCAATCATATCGAAGACATCAAACCCAACAATAATTTCACCTTGGACGATAACGGAATTACGTATTACTTTAATGAGAACGAAATTGCAGGAACAATGATAGGACTTGTTCAGATTCATATTCCTTACGATGAACTCGATTTGTATTTGCAACAAAATTCGGTTATATCTCCTTTAATTGCTCATTAAATAATGGAATTGATAAAAAAATATTTTCCGAAAATAACCGAAAATCAAAAGGAGCAATTTGCACAACTCGACGGATTATACAAGGATTGGAACAGCAAAATCAATCTGATTTCCCGAAAAGACATCGACAATTTATACGAAAAGCATATCTTACATTCACTGGGAATCGCCGAAGTTATTCAATTCAAAGACAACTCGTCCATCATGGATGTAGGAACAGGCGGCGGATTTCCCGGAATTCCTTTGGCTATTTTGTTTCCGAATGTGCAATTTCTTTTGCTCGACAGCATCGGGAAAAAAGTAAAAGTAGCGGAAGATATTGCATCGCAAATACACTTGAAAAATGTAGAATGTTGTCATGCTCGAGTAGAAAATGAAGCTCGAAAATTCGATTTTATCGTTAGTCGGGCCGTCATGCCGCTATCCGATTTAGTCAATATTTCCAAGAAAAATATCCTGAAACAACAGCAAAATGCCTTGCCTAACGGCTTTCTTTGTCTAAAAGGAGGCGACTTGCAATCGGAATTACGCGTTTTCAAAAATAAAGTCATTCAATACAATCTTCAAGATTATTTCGAGGAAGAATTTTTTGAAACCAAAAAAGTAATTTATTTACCTGTTTAGGCAATACATAATTATCGGGACTAATTCTTTCCGGTTCCGCTCTAAATTCATAACTTTGTTCAAAAAGAAAATCATGGCAAAACAAGAAATTTCATATACACAAGCATACAATCGGCTACAGGAAATTCAACAATTGATGGAAAATAATCAATTGGATGTCGACAAATTAAATAGTATGCTGAAAGAAGCTTCCGTATTATTAAACATCTGCAAAAATAAATTATTCGTTATCAGTGAAGAAGCTCAAAAAATATTGAACGACCTCCAATGAAAAAAAAATACGCGATTATCGTTGCGGGAGGAAAAGGCTTGCGAATGAAAACGGATATTCCCAAACAATTTCTTCTTTTAAATGGATTACCCGTTTTAATGCATACCATACGTGTTTTTTATCATTTTGATTCATCAATTGAAATTATTCTGGTTTTACCGAAAGAGCAGCAGAATTACTGGAGCGATTTATGCAAGCAACATCATTTCACGATTTCGCATCACATTGCAGACGGAGGCGAAACGCGTTTTCATTCGGTCAAAAACGGTTTGCAATTGATTAAGGAAGAGTCGTTAGTTGCGATACACGATGGTGTACGTCCTTTGGTCAGCGGACATTTAATCTCGAAAGCTTTCCGTCAAGCTGAAATTCATCAAGCATCTTATCCGGTCATTCCCGTTGTTGATACTTTAAGAAAATATACCTCCGAAAACGAAAGTCAAATCGTCGATCGTTCGAAATATTGCTTAGTGCAAACGCCTCAGGTTTTTTGTTCGGAAGTCATTATAAAGGCTTATCAATTACCATTTTCCGAATATTTTACGGACGATATATCGGTGGTTGAAAAGAAAGGAAACTGCAAACCGATAATGATTGACGGATGTCGGGAAAACATAAAAATAACGACTCCGATTGATTTAACTGTTGCTGAAACTTTATTAAAGTGCCGGATTTAAGTCAACAAAATATAATGTATCTGCCGGGAGTAGGCCCGAAAAAAGCCGAAATTCTCAAAACGGAAATCAATGTCGTTTCATGGGAAGATATGCTTTATTATTTCCCTTACAAATACATCGATAGAAGCCATATTTTCAAAATCCGGGAAATTAACGGAAGCATGCCTTACATCCAATTGCGAGGGAAAATACGCGATATTCAAACCATTGGAGAAGGAAGAAAACGACGAATAACCGCCACTTTTTTTGATGAAACGGGAAGCATCGAGTTGGTTTGGTTTCAGATGATTAAACAAATTTCCAATCTTTATAAACCCGGTACGGAATATATTTTATTCGGAAAACCTACCCTTTTCGGCGATAAAATCAATATCGCTCATCCGGAACTGGAAACGGAAAATAAATTTTATGAAGGAGAAGTCGGTGTACAAGGACAATACAATTCAACCGAAAAAATGAAGAATGTGTTTCTTCATTCGCGCGGCATTCATAAAATCATCAAACAGCTTCTGGAAACAATAAAAACGCCGTTGGAGGAAACATTAAACGAACAAATCATATCGAAAGCTCACTTGATTAATCTGGATAGTGCCATCCGAAACATCCATTTTCCCAAATCAAACGATTTGTTGAGAAAAGCTCGTTACCGATTGAAATTTGAAGAACTTTTCTATCTGCAATTGAATATTTTACGCATAACGAAGTACAGAGAAAAACGATTGGGCGGATTCAGGTTCTCTCAAGTTGGCGAATACTTCAATAATTTTTATCATCGCAATCTTCCATTTCAATTGACCAATGCACAAAAAAAAGTGATAAAAGAAATTCGCCGTGATACGAATACGGGAAAACAAATGAATCGCCTGTTGCAAGGCGATGTAGGAAGCGGAAAAACTTTAGTCGCCTTACTGTCCGTTTTAATTGCATTAGACAACGGATTTCAAGGGGCAATCATGGCTCCTACCGAGATTTTGGCAACACAACATTACGAAACAATATCGGAATTACTGAAAGGCTTAAACATCGAAATCGCTTTATTAACCGGCTCAATAAAGAAAAAAGAAAGAGAAATTATACTGCCTAAAATCAAATCGGGAGAAATAAAAATCACCATAGGCACACACGCTCTCATCGAAGAGACAGTCGATTTCGGAAATTTAGGATTGGTTGTTATTGATGAACAGCATCGGTTCGGTGTCGCTCAGCGTGCCAAACTATGGAAAAAAAACACGAATCCTCCTCATGTTTTGGTTATGACCGCCACTCCTATTCCTCGCACTTTGGCAATGACCATTTACGGCGATTTGGATGTTTCGATTATCGACGAACTCCCCCCGGGAAGAAAACCCATACAAACCGTTCACGTTTACGATAAAAAACGACAAAACTTATACGATTCCGTAAGAAAACAGCTGCAGCAGGGACGACAAGCCTATATCGTTTATCCTTTAATAGAAGAAAGCGAAAAAATCGACTTGCAGAATTTGACTGAAGGGTTTCAAAAAATAAAGGAAATTTTTCCGGAATATAAGGTCTGTATGGTACACGGAAAAATGAAACCCGCGGAAAAAGAAACCGAAATGCAGAAATTTGTATCCGGTGAAGTCCAAATAATGGTTGCTACGACTGTGATTGAAGTCGGTGTAAATGTACCGAATGCCTCCATAATGGTTATTGAAAATGCCGAACGATTCGGCTTGTCGCAATTACATCAACTGCGCGGCCGTGTCGGACGCGGAGCCGATCAATCGTATTGCATCTTAGTTACGAAATACGAATTATCGGAAAACACACGCCGTCGTATTGCTATCATGACCGAAACAAACGATGGTTTTATCATCGCGGAAGAAGATTTGAAACTTCGCGGACCGGGCGATATGGATGGAACACAACAAAGTGGAATTGCTTTCAATCTGAAAATAGCCAATTTAGTTCAAGACGGAGAGCTGATTACATTGGCTCGGCATTTCGCTCGGGAAATTTTGGATGACGACCCTTTATTGGAAAAATATCCCAATAAAATATTGAAAAATCAACTGTATAAATTAAACACACAGCATCAAACAGCCTGGTTCATGATTAGTTGAACATCTTGTCCTTTAATAAATGTTTTGTTACCTTTGCTTCCAAATAATCGAATGATGATGATTAACGAAAATACAATCTGTGCAATATCCACTCCTTCGGGCATAGGAGGAATGGCGGTAATAAGAGTTTCGGGTAAAGATGCCTTTTCGGTCGTGGATAAAATATTTACCCCTTCAAAAAAAGAGATTTCTTTATCCGCACAAAAAGCTTATACATTAAGTCACGGAAAAATATGCAAAAGAAACGAAATATTAGACGATGTCATTGTCGGGATATTTCACTCTCCCAACTCCTTTACCGGCGAAAACACGGTTGAAATTACTTGTCACGGTTCCCTATACATTCAACAGGAGATATTAAAATTACTGTTGGAAAATGGTTGTACCCCGGCCGCCCCCGGAGAATTTACACAACGTGCTTTTTTGAACGGCAAAATGGATTTATCTCAGGCAGAAGCCGTAGCTGATTTGATTGCATCGGCATCTTCATCCTCGCATCGATTGGCAATGAATCAAATGCGGGGCGGATTCAGTAACGAATTGATTCAGCTTCGGGCAAAATTATTGGATTTTGTTTCTTTGATAGAACTTGAACTCGATTTCGGAGAAGAAAATGTGGAATTTGCCGATCGATTCAAATTATTGGACTTGGCGAATAATATAAAAACAACCATCGAAAAATTAATTCAATCCTTTGGTTTGGGAAATGCAATAAAGAACGGCATTCCCGTTGTAATTGTCGGAGAAACCAACGCCGGAAAATCAACCTTGTTGAATCATCTGTTAAACGAAGACAAAGCGATTGTCTCGGAGATTCACGGAACAACTCGAGATATAATTGAAGACATCATCAATATAAACGGCATTATTTTCCGATTCATCGATACCGCCGGTATTCGCGACACGGGCGATGAAATTGAAAATTTAGGAATCCAACGGACATTTAAAAAAATCGAACAAGCTTCCATTATCATTTGGATGATTGATACAACTCATTTCAATAAAGAAATCGAATACATAGCCGACAAAATAGTTCCTTATGCCAAAAACAAAGAATTAATCATCGTATTCAATAAAATCGACAAATTAAATTCCGAAGAACAATCCGTTTTAGAAGATGAATTTCTCCCCCATATTCCCGCAAAGCGAATATTTCTTTCCGCCAAGTTCAGAAAGAATACCGAATTACTCGAAAAAGCATTAATGGAGGCCGCCAAGCTTCCCGAATGGAATAATAACGATATAATCGTAACAAATATTCGCCATTACGAAGCCTTATCAAATGCATTAACCGCCCTCAAAAGAGCAGAAACCGGATTAAACGAAAACCGTTCTTCCGACTTCGTAGCTCAAGACATCCGTGAGTGCATACACTATCTCGGTGAAATAACAGGCGAAATATCCACAGACGAAATACTCGGAAATATTTTCAGTAAGTTTTGCGTGGGGAAATAGCTCCAAAAATCAACCATTATTCAAAAACAAACAATCAACTAAAACACAGCGATTTAATAATATTTTCTTGATAAAATTTCTATCGTTATCTATTGTTTTTTACAGATATTTTGCGTAATTTTGTACCGCATTTGTACCACGAAGGTACAAGCGGAAAAACGTCAATACAAGGTTGTGTAATAGTTTTACAAAGAATTACAAACACAAACAAACATTGACAATAAATAAAA
>JAIRRK010000148.1 GCA_031256015.1 Dysgonamonadaceae bacterium | reverse complement strand
AATTCGTCAAATACAAAATTAAATGATTTTGTGTTTGCTTCGGATTTATTTAAACGAGTGAGAGAAGTTGAAAATCTCCCTCTTGAAGGCCACTAATTTTCCCGCAACGAAAAAATGATGAAAATCTTTCAAAGAAGAAAACAACTTGTGTATTCGGGTAAGAAATTGGTTTGTTCCTCGCTTTTTTTAATTATTCCGTTTATTGCGCACGGACAAATACATCCCAACCTTTTCAAGGACGCAGATAAAAAGGAAATGCAACATTGGGTTGATTCCATTTTCGACTCAATGAGCCTTGACGAAAAAATAGGGCAATTGTTCATGGTTGTGGCTGATCCTCAATCTACTTATCATAACAGGATAATAAAAAATATCCGGGAACAGAAAATAGGAGGAATCCTTTTCTCCGGAGGAAAATTGGATGATCAGGCAGCAAGCATTAATCTTTATCAACAACACGCCCGTGTTCCTTTGTTTATTTCTTTTGATGGAGAATGGGGATTGGCCATGCGTCTGGAAGACGACACGCCTCGTTTCCCTAAAAACATGATGCTTGGTGCTATTCAGGACAATAATTGGATTCAATTGTACGGAGAAGAAATGGCTCGGGAATGTAAAGAATTAGGAGTGCAAATTAATTTTGCACCGGTATTGGACGTGAATGTCAATCCGAATAATCCGGTCATTAATCTTCGCTCTTTCGGAGAAAATCCGGATGGGGTAGCAGAAAAAGGAATTGCCTATTCCATGGGATTGGAAAAAGGGAATGTCATTTCCGTGGGTAAACATTTTCCGGGACACGGTGATACTTCCAAAGATTCGCATCATACGCTTCCTTTAATCAATCACGGACGGGAACGCTTGGACAGCATAGAACTTTATCCATTTAAACAATATATTAATGCCGGATTGGCCGGAATAATGACCGGTCATTTGGCTATTCCGGCTTTGGACCATTCAACCGGACTTCCTTCGTCTTTATCGCCCGTTATTGTAACGGAACTTTTAACGGAAGATTTGGGATTTCAGGGTTTGAAAGTCACGGATGCTTTGGTTATGCGAGGAGCTTCGGGCGGAAAACGCAGCGTTTGTGTCGAATCCATTCTTGCGGGAAACGATATTCTATTGAGTCCGGAAAAACCGATAACCGAATTTGCCGCAGTAAAAAACGCCGTTCAATCCGGAGTGATTCCCATGGAATTGATTGAAGAAAAATGTATCAAAATACTTCGATATAAGTATATTACCGGGCTTAATCATTATAAACCGATTGAAACGAAAGAACTGAAAGAGAGGATTAATTCGATTTACGCCGATTGGCTAATCCAAAAATTAAATGCCGAAGCCATCACGTTATTAAAAAACGAGGATATGTCTATTCCTTTGAAACAACTCGGAGAAAAGAAAATAGCTGTAGTTGCTTTAGGAGAACAGAAAAAGAATGAATTTCAGGAAACAATGAACTTTTACGACAGTTTCGATTTTTTCCGTTTGGGTTTGGAAGAAAATGCTGCCGCTTTATTTTCCAAGCTGCAAAACTACGATGCAATTGTGGTTTCCATTCATTCGAATAAAGTTCCGGACTATCAAGCTTTGCAGGCTCTTTCCAAAAATAAGGAAGTTCATCTTTGTTTTTTTCTTTCACCTTATCAATTGAAGAAATACCAAGAAAGCATAAAATCGGCCCAATCGGTCACTCTTGCTTATGAAAACACTCAATACGCTCAAAAAACCGCCGCTGAAGTAATTATGGGAGGACTTCCCGCAAAGGGAAAACTTCCGGTGACAATCTCGGGATTATTTGAGTACGGAACAGGAATAGAAACGCAAAAAGTCCGATTATCTTATCAGCATCCGATGGAAGTCGGAATGTCGGAGCAAACATTAAAAAAAATCGACTACATCGTTCGTGAAGGAATCAAAGAGAAAGCGTTTCCGGGCTGTCAGGTTTTTGTGGCTAAAAATCAAGTAGTTGTTTACAACAAATCATTCGGATATTTCGATTATGCCCGAACTCATCAGGTACAAACAAGCGATGTATATGATTTGGCTTCGATAACGAAAGCTACGGCCACGGTTTCGGGTGTCATGAAATTGTATGATAAAAAAAAAATAACCTTGGATGATAAATTGAGTAAATTTATCCCTCAATTAAGAAATACGGATAAGGCAAATATTACCGTGCGAATGGCTCTTTCCCATGAAAGTCGACTTCCGTCTTTTTATCCTTTTTATCAGCTTTTAATTGACCAAAACAGTTACGAAGGTCGATTGTTTTCGAATAAACGAGACTTAACTTATTCTATTTTATACGATAAAGACACTTATATGCGAAGTGATTTTGAGTATTTGCCCGATAAAGTATCTCAAACTCCTAAAAAAGGAATCAGTAAACAAGTGGCGGAAAATTTCTATATCGCGGACAATTTTAACGATGAAATGATTAAAAAAATCTCGGAATTAAACCTGAGAAAAAAATCAACTTATCTTTACAGCGATTTGAATTTTATATTGTTAAAAGAGATGATAGAAAATGTTTCGGGAGAATCGTTCGATAAATTTTCGAATCGGAACTTTTTCGCAAACTTAGGAGCGTCAACAACCACTTTTTTGCCGTTGAAAAAAATCGATAAAAATACAATCGCACCAACAGAGCACGACGAATTTTTCAGAAATCAAATATTAATCGGATTTCCGCATGATGAAGCAGCAGCCGTACAAGGAGGCGTATCAGGCAATGCAGGCCTTTTTTCGAATGCAAACGATTTGGCCAAATTGTTGCAGATGTTTTTGAATGATGGAGAATACGGAGGAGAAAGATACATTTCAAAAGAAACCGCCCTTCTGTTTACGCAAACAAAAAGCAATCGTAGCCGGAGAGGTCTGGCTTTCGATAAACCGGACAAAAAAAAAGAAGTGGGAACAACAAGTGAAAGGGCTTCGGCAGAAACCTACGGGCATACGGGATATACCGGAACGTGCTTTTGGGTGGATCCGAAAGAAAATTTAATCTTCATTTTTCTCTCAAACAGAATTTATCCTTCTCGAACGCATACCCAATTGATGGAATTAAAAATTCGCCCGAGAATACACGATATTATTTATGAATCAATCAATTGAGTTGAAAAATAAAAAATAATAAATATATGAAATTAACTGCTGTCCGACACACGTCCGTTAATGTTCCTTCCGGAGTTTGTTACGGTTTTTCTGATGTTTCACTGAATTCATCGTTTCAAGAAGAAGCTGATAAAGTGAAAGAAAAAATTAAAGGCCTTCATTTTGACCAAGTTTATTCAAGTCCGTTGAGCAGATGCCTTCTTTTAGCAAATTATTGCGGATTTGAAAATCCGACACCGGATTCCCGGATAAAAGAGCTGAATTTCGGTGATTGGGAAATGAAATCTTGGATGGAAATCGATAAAACGGAAGCTCAAGGTTGGTTCGAAGATTGGTTGAATTATCCGGCAAAAAACGGAGAATCTTATTCGCTGATGAAACAAAGGGTAGATGACTTTTTGAATGAATTGAAACAAAAAAATAACAAAAAAAATATTTGCTTATTTACTCACGGGGGCGTAATCCGATTAATTCATGTATATACAGGAGCTTATGCTATGGAAGAGTCCTTTGACTTTCCGGTGGAATATGGAGATGTTTTCCATTTCGAAATAAGATAAAAGAAGTTTGGCACAAAATTTGAACCGTGCTAATACGGTTTGATATTGTTGTTCACAGGTAATCTCAAAGATGATCAAAATACTTTCTTTTTTCTTGCGGTAACTTGGGAAAGTGAGAGCAAGATTCTAAAAATAGTTCCAGAGTGTGTATAGTGTGTTGATTAAAAAAGATTCCTGCGAAAATACAATATCAAACTTTTTTTTGTACCTGCCCGATAAATCATTCACCCTTTATTTCAAGCTAAAGTACTTCTTCTTCTTTGCCTTGATGCGAAAAGAATTAAAAATTAAAAGTTAAGAATTGTACGTGAAGACAGTAACTCTTAACTCTTAGTTCTTAGTTCTTAATTTACGGCCTAGGCTTTGCAGGCGGGGTACCCGCTCGATGCAGGCGGCGTTAAAAAATCCGGGCTGTCTGAGCGTAGCGAGTTTCCCGGATTTTAGCCGACCAATCGCTAGCGGGACGCCGAAAAGCCAAGCCTTGATAACACACATCCTCTTTTCTTTTCATTAGTTTTATCAATAACCTATCGTTTGAGCTACTACAAATTGATATTGTTTTTTATCCAAATTCAGAACTTCCAACAAAGCATCTTCTTGAGCACTTACCCGAGCAACAGCTTTCAATCCTTCCGATGCGCAATACATGTAAACGTTTTGCGTACAGTGACCGGCATCC
>JAIRRK010000128.1 GCA_031256015.1 Dysgonamonadaceae bacterium | reverse complement strand
AAAATTAAAGAAATTATTAAACAAATTAAATTATACAAAAAAATGGCAGATTTGAAAGTTTTTGCTGAACAATTAGTAAACTTGACCGTAAAGGAAGTAAATGAACTTGCTGAGATTCTTAAATCAGAATATGGAATTGAACCTGCTGCTGCAGCGGTTGCTGTTGCCGCAGGCCCTGTCGCTGCTGCCGAAGTTGCTGAAGAAAAAACATCTTTTGATGTAGTTCTTAAAGCTGCAGGTGCAAATAAATTAGCTATCGTGAAATTAGTGAAAGAATTAACAGGTCTTGGTTTGAAAGAAGCAAAAGACATCGTTGACAGCGCCCCTGCTCCATTGAAAGAAGGCATATCTAAAGATGAGGCGGAAGCATTGAAAAAATCATTAGAAGAAGCAGGAGCTGAAGTTGAGCTTAAGTAACGATTGCTCTATTAAAGTCTTTGGTTAAGAATCTTCACGAAGGAGATTCTTAGCCTTTTTGCGTATTACTATATAAAAAATGGAAAAGTGAAATGAAATAAATAGAAAAGTTAAAATAAATGTTTTTTCATTGTCTTCATTTCTTTCATTTGATTTAATATAATTGAGTTCCAAATTTCGCAATAAATGTCTTCTATAATAAATAACAATCAAAGAATAAATTTTGCTTCGATCAAAAATCCCTTCGAATATCCGGATTTCCTTGAAGTACAATTAAAGTCGTTTCAAGACTTTTTACAGTTAGATACTCCTCCTGAAAAGAGAAAAAATGAGGGCTTGTATAAAGTATTTGCCGAAAATTTTCCAATCGCAGATACACGTAATAATTTTGTTCTTGAGTTTTTAGATTATTTTATTGATCCGCCTCGCTATACGATTGACGAGTGTATTGAGCGCGGGTTGACTTATAGCGTTCCTCTAAAGGCTAAATTAAAACTTTATTGTACAGACCCGGATCACGAAGACTTTGATACCGTGATTCAAGATGTATATTTAGGTCCGATTCCTTACATGACTGAAAAAGGAACTTTCGTGATTAATGGGGCCGAGCGTGTTGTTGTATCACAATTACATCGTTCCCCCGGTGTTTTTTTCGGTCAAAGTTTACATTCTAACGGAACAAAATTGTATTCAGCCCGGATTATTCCTTTCAAAGGTTCTTGGATTGAATTTGCAACCGATATAAATAATGTAATGTATGCTTATATCGACCGTAAAAAGAAATTGCCTGTTACGACACTTTTAAGAGCGATTGGATTTGAAAGTGATAAGGATATTTTGGAAATATTCAATCTGGCTGAAGAAGTTAGAGTGAATAAAACCAATCTCACGAAAGCGATTGGACGAAAATTGGCGGCTCGTGTATTGAAAACGTGGGTGGAAGATTTTGTAGATGAAGATACGGGTGAAGTGGTCTCTATTGAACGGAACGAGGTTTTAATTGATCGTGAAGTAATTATTGAATCGAGTCATGTTGAAGCCATTCTGGAATCTAGTGTTCAAACTGTTTTATTGCATCGCGAAGATCAAAATCTCTCTGACTATGCTATTATATACAATACTTTGCAAAAAGATCCAAGTAATTCGGAACGAGATGCGGTTGTATACATCTATCGTCAACTTCGTAATGCGGATCCGGCTGATGATGCTAGTGCAAGGGAAGTGATTCAGAACTTGTTTTTCTCAGAAAAACGATACGATCTGGGTGAAGTGGGACGCTACCGGATCAATAAAAAATTGAATTTGGCAACTTCTATTGATGTGAAAGTTCTTACGAAAGAAGACATCATTGAAATTATCAAATATTTGATAGAACTTATTAATTCAAAAGCCAATGTGGACGATATTGACCATTTAAGCAATCGTCGTGTCCGTACCGTTGGCGAACAGTTATACAATCAGTTCGGTATCGGTTTGGCACGTATGGCGCGCACGATTCGTGAACGCATGAATGTGCGTGACAATGAAGTGTTTACGCCAATAGATTTGATTAATGCGAAGACGATTTCTTCCGTTGTCAATACCTTTTTTGGAACAAATGCTTTATCACAGTTCATGGATCAAACCAACCCTTTGGCGGAAATTACCCATAAACGCCGTATGTCGGCTTTAGGTCCCGGAGGTCTGTCGCGTGAACGTGCTGGATTTGAGGTTCGCGACGTGCATTATACACATTATGGCCGTCTGTGTCCGATTGAAACGCCGGAAGGCCCGAATATCGGTTTGATTTCTTCACTTTGTGTATATGCGAAAATCAATGATTTGGGATTTATTGAAACGCCATACCGTAAAGTCAACGATGCAAAAGTCAATCTTTCTTCTGCAGGAATCGTTTATCTGACTGCGGAAGAAGAAGAAGCGAAAATTATTGCCCAAGGAAATGCACCATTAAATGATAATGGAACCTTTATCAATAAACGTATAAAATCGCGTCAAGATGCGGATTATCCAATTGTTGGTCCAGAAGAAGTAGAATTGATGGACGTTTCGCCTACTCAAATCGCTTCGATAGCCGCTTCGTTGATTCCGTTTCTGGAACACGATGACGCAAACCGTGCTTTGATGGGTTCCAACATGATGCGGCAAGCCGTTCCGTTGTTACTTCCAGAAGCGCCGATTGTTGGCACTGGTCTGGAAGATCAATTGATTAGAGATTCTCGTACACAGATCACGGCCGAGGGACCGGGCGAAATTGTTTATGTAGATGCGACACGAATTGACATCAAATACGATCGGACGGAAGAAGAAGATTTTGTAAGTTTCGAATCCGGTGTTAAATCTTATCTTATCCCGAAATTTAGAAAGACCAATCAAAATACAACGATCGATTTGCGTCCTATTATCCGGAAAGGAGATCGAGTGGAAAAAAATCAGATTTTGACGGAAGGTTATTCCACTGAAAACGGTGAATTAGCATTAGGTAAAAATTTGAAAGTGGCGTTTATGCCATGGAAAGGCTATAATTTCGAAGATGCTATTGTAATTAGCGAGCGTGTAGTAAGAGAAGATATTTTCACCTCTGTCCACGTAGATGAATACATTTTGGAAGTTCGCGAAACGAAACGAGGAGTAGAAGAATTAACAAATGATATTCCAAATGTGAGTGAAGAAGCTACAAAAGATTTGGACGAAAACGGTATTATTCGTTTAGGAGCCAGAATAGAACCGGGAGATATATTGATTGGTAAAATTACCCCAAAAGGGGAGTCCGATCCGTCACCGGAAGAAAAATTGCTTCGCGCTATTTTTGGAGAAAAAGCAGGCGATGTGAAAGATGCTTCTTTGAAAGCCTCGCCTTCGCTGCGGGGAGTTGTTATCGGAAGAAATCTGTTTTCCAAAGCCGCTAAAAAAGGAAGCGGCAAATCACGATTGAGTAACAAAGCTAGACTCCCTCAATTGGACGATGAATTTGATGAAAAGGTGAACACACTAAAAACGATTCTGATTGATAAACTCTTGACGCTTACTGAAGGAAAAGCATCCCAAGGCGTAAAGGATTTTATGGGTATCGAATTGATACCTAAAGGCGCGAAATTCATAAGGGAAGATTTAAATAAGATAGATTATGCATCGGTTCAAGTCTCCAAATGGACAGTAGATCCTCTGAAGAATGATCTGGTTCGTGATCTGATTGTTAATTTCCTGAAAAAATATAAAGAATTAGATGCAGAATTAAGGCGTCAAAAGTTTGATTATACAATCGGAGATGAACTGCCAACGGGTATTATTCAAATGGCAAAAGTGTACATTGCGAAGAAGCGCAAATTACAAGTCGGCGATAAAATGGCCGGTCGCCATGGAAACAAAGGGATTGTTTCTAAAATTGTAAGAGACGAAGATATGCCGTTTTTAGATGACGGAACGATTGTCGATATTGTTTTGAATCCGTTAGGAGTGCCTTCCCGTATGAACTTAGGGCAGATATTTGAAACTGTTTTAGGTTGGGCTGGTAAAAGTTTGAATGTGAAATTTGCTACTCCTATTTTTGATGGAGTTTCGTTGAACGATTTAAATCAGTGGACAGATCGGGCTGGTCTTCCTCGTTACGGAAAAACATATCTTTACGATGGAGGAACCGGCGAGCGTTTTGACCAACCTGCTACCGTAGGTGTAATTTATATGCTGAAATTAGGACACATGGTCGATGATAAAATGCATGCACGTTCTATTGGTCCGTATTCTTTGATTACCCAACAGCCATTGGGCGGTAAAGCTCAATTTGGAGGGCAGCGATTCGGAGAAATGGAAGTTTGGGCGCTGGAAGCGTTCGGTGCATCTTTTATTCTCCAAGAAGTACTTACCATTAAATCGGACGATGTAGTAGGGAGAGCCAAAGCTTATGAGGCAATCGTGAAAGGCGATCCGATGCCTGTTCCGGGTATTCCCGAATCACTGAATGTGTTACTACATGAAATGAGAGGTTTAGCATTGAATATTACTTTAGAGTAATTATGAGTTATGAATTGTACAGAATATGTGTTTTTCATAGCGTATGATTCATAACTTATAACTCATAATTCATAATTTATAATTCATAATTTGCATTATGGCTTTCAGAAAAGAAAATAAGGCAAAAAATAGTTTTACGAAAATATCTATCGGATTAGCATCGCCTGATGAAATTTCGGCACAATCCAGTGGAGAAGTTTTGAAACCCGAGACAATCAATTACCGCACGTATAAGCCGGAACGTGATGGTTTGTTCTGCGAACGTATTTTTGGTCCAGTAAAGGATTACGAGTGTCATTGCGGCAAATACAAGCGAATCCGCTATAAGGGAATCATTTGTGACCGTTGCGGTGTAGAAGTTACAGAGAAAAAAGTCCGCCGCGAACGCATGGGGCATATTCATTTGGTAGTTCCGGTAGCTCATATATGGTACTTTCGCTCATTACCGAACAAAATAGGTTATTTATTGGGATTGCCGACTAAAAAGTTGGATTCTGTTATCTATTACGAACGTTATGTAGTTATCCAGCCGGGAGTTGTTCAAGAAAAAAATACTTGCGATTTACTTTCGGAAGAAGAATATTTGGAAGTATTGGATAATCTTCCTGCCGGTAATCAGCAGTTAGATGATGCAGATCCGAGTAAATTCGTTGCCAAAATGGGTGCAGAAGGGATCTATGACCTCTTGGTGCGATTGGATTTAGATGCACTTTCTTATGAGTTGCGTCATAAAGCCAGTAACGATGCTTCTCAGCAAAGAAAAAATGAAGCATTAAAACGCTTGCAAGTTGTAGAGTCTTTCCGGATGTCGAAAAGTAGAAATCGCCCGGAATGGATGATTGTAAAAGTAGTCCCCGTGATTCCGCCTGAGTTACGGCCTTTGGTTCCGTTAGATGGTGGGCGGTTTGCTACTTCAGACTTGAACGATTTATATCGTCGTGTAATTATTCGCAACAATCGGTTGAAAAGGCTTATTGACATAAAAGCGCCGGAAGTGATTCTGCGAAATGAAAAACGGATGCTTCAAGAATCAGTCGATTCTTTATTTGATAATTCCCGCAAATCCAGTGCCGTTAAGACCGACGCCAATCGACCTTTAAAGTCTTTATCCGATAGTTTGAAAGGAAAACAAGGTCGTTTTCGTCAAAACTTGTTGGGTAAACGGGTGGATTACTCGGCCCGTTCGGTTATCGTTGTGGGCCCTGAATTGAAAATGCATGAATGTGGTATCCCCAAAAATATGGCTGCAGAGCTTTACAAACCGTTTATCATCCGCAAATTGATTGATCGCGGTATTGTTAAAACGGTTAAATCCGCAAAGAAAATTGTTGACCGCAAAGAACCTGTTGTTTGGGATATTTTGGAATATGTGATGAAAGGTCATCCTGTATTGTTGAACCGTGCTCCAACGTTGCATCGTTTGGGAATCCAAGCTTTTCAGCCTAAATTGATTGAAGGAAAAGCAATTCAGTTGCATCCGCTCTCGTGTACGGCATTTAATGCCGACTTCGATGGCGACCAGATGGCTGTTCATCTTCCTTTGGGAAATGAAGCTATTTTGGAAGCGCAAATGTTGATGTTGGCTTCTCACAATATATTAAATCCTGCGAATGGAGCGCCGATTACCGTTCCTTCTCAAGACATGGTTTTAGGATTATTTTATATTACCAAACTTCGTAAAGGCGCTAAGGGATCCGAATTGAAATTCTATGGTCCGGAAGAAGCTGTTATTGCTTATAATGAAGGAAAGGTGGATATTCATGCTCCAATTCAAATATATGTAGCTGATGTGGACAAGGAAGGAAATCCGATTAATCACAACATTGAAACTTCTGTGGGGCGAGTGATGGTGAATGAGTTTGTTCCGAAAGAAGTAGGATATGTCAATGAAGAATTGTCTAAAAAATCATTGCGGGATATTATCGGTAGAGTGATTAAAGTCTGTGGCGTGGCGCGAACAGCTCAATTCTTGGATGATATTAAAAACCTGGGTTACACAATGGCGTTCAGAGGTGGGTTATCGTTCAATCTGGAAGATATTATTATTCCGAAAGAAAAAGAAACGCTTGTACAGGAAGGATATAACGAAGTGGAACAGATAATGAGTAACTACAATATGGGTATCATCACCTTTAATGAACGTTACAATCAGATTATTGATATATGGACACATATCAACTCCCG
>JAIRRK010000121.1 GCA_031256015.1 Dysgonamonadaceae bacterium | reverse complement strand
TCAAAGTTCTTTCGCGATTGTTAAAGCAATTCTAGGCCCTTTCAGAGCCGGATTTTGGAACCTGTTTGCCGGACTTTTCGGCGCTAACCTGAAAACGAGATGGGAACCGGACGGAAAAGATGCTGCAACCGAACGAATCGTGCAAATGGTTGAAATCGATGCGCTTTGAAATTTTATTTCGAAAACCGGAAACCAACCGAAAACAATATCGAAAAAACAAGAATATTCATTCAGTATTTCCTATAAATATATTAATTTTAAGTGTGTGTTGTTTTCGTTAAAAATATTACCTTATTTTGCATTCAAAATAGAAGACTATTATGTTGGGTAAACACCTAATTCCGTTATTTTTATTGACTGTTGTTGTGTCATTTCTTTTAAGTTCGTGTTCGAGTTTCGATAAAAAAAGGAGCGAATTTGGAGAAATAAAACATTTGAAATCCGAAATGGTGGATTTGAGAGAGATTATATCTCCTGACTTTATGACGTTAAAGGGAAATTGTTTGGTTATATCTAGCAGTAAAAGTAATCCTACTGTGTTTGTATATTCAACGCCTTCATTGGAATTTATGTCCAATTTTGGCACTAAAGGTGGAGGACCAGGAGAAATAAAACTATTTCCGATGTTTTGTGAATCTCCCGGATCTGCTAATTTGTATGTATGGGGATACTCTCCTATTACGATAAAGAAAATATCAATATCTGAAAGTGGAGAAGTTGAATATAATGAGGATATAACATTAAAAGGTTATGAAGCCTTTAACAATATGGCTATCATCAGAGACTCCATATTTGTTTTTTATTTGCCGGATAATCTGACCGTAAAAAAATATGATTTGGTGAACAAGAACGAAAGTAGTATAATCTTACCCAATGACAATCATCGTGAAAGTTATTTTTATTCTAACAGAGGGTATATTGCCACCAGTGGGTCTACATTGGTTTATTCCTATTTGTTCAAAAGACAGATAGACATTTATGACTTGTCAACACTGAAGTTAAAGACAAGAATAAGTGATGGTGAGAAGTATCCCAAACCTGCTCCAGGTGATTTTTCTTCGCTTATATACCACTACATCGGGTTATATGCAGGAGAAAAGTATTTTTATGCTTTATATGATGGTGAAGATAGGAAAACTGTGCTCAAACCTTCCGCATTTTTAGAAGTATATGATTATGATGGCAATCCTATTATAAAATACTCTTTTGATATACTTCCTTATTTATTTGTTGTTGACGAAGATAATGGCAAAATATATGGGTTTAACAATGAATATGAAGATAACTTGCTCCGTTATGATTTGAAATAATGAAATAAAAGGCAACCCACAAGCTAACGATAAAGTTGCCTCCACGATACTACCACTTGTTAGGAAAATGTTTTTCCCCTTTCCTTTGATTGTGTTGAAATATTACTTAGGCTAAATGAAGTATTGATTTTCAGAATTTAGGGGTATTATTGCGGATAAGCATTTTAATTTTTAAATTTGGTATAGATGTCGTAAAATCCAGAGTATTCAGTCTTTTTTTTCTCTTTTAATACGAAGTCCGACTTTTATAAAATACACAATAAAGTTAAAAGATGGGAGAATTATAAAGAAGACTGAAACCAGGTACCAAGGTAACGAATCTTCTTTTCCAATATCTAAAAAATCGGAAGGAATAAAAACACCACACAAGAAACTGATAAAAAGATAGACAAAAAAGGCCACAATCACATCCATAGGTTTGGAAAAATCAATAACCGCAAGACAACAATTCTTCTTCGGCCGTTCCCCAAATAACCATCCCAAAAAGAGAAGCCCAAACGAAACCAAACCCATACAACAAAAACAAATCCGTGAAAAAACAAAATATTGGCTTTCTAACCCACATAAGAAAAGAGTGAATATACAAAACAGGAAACACCAGATACTCAACGAGCGAAAACTTCCTCTCCGAGACAGGACATCCACGCTTTCTCTCTTAAAAATATACTTGGATAAAACACGAGAATAGTTTTCTGACGGTTCTACAAAAGCAAATGCTCCATTGAGTGCAACCAATATTTCAATAAGCGGAGAATAAGAGCTAATCATTTCAGTTACTCGAATTTATAAATATTAATAATGGGTATAAAATTAAATTTTCATATTTACATATCCAAGCAAAAAGCGATTGAATTTAGAAATCGCACACTTCAAACAGGGCATTAACGCTGTTTCTTATTTTACTTTGGTATACTTTTCATCCACCGGTAAAATTCCCAAATCAATATCCCGGAAGTTACGGATACGTTTAGTGAGTGTTTGGTTCCGAATTGGGGAATTTCGATACAGGATTCGCAATGGTTCATTATTTCTTGGTCGACTCCTTTTACTTCGTTTCCCAAAACAATCGCATAAGGAGTTTCTTTCTTCCATTCGAATCGTTCGAGCATCACGCTGTTCTCGGCCTGCTCCACCGCCGAAATATGATAACCTTGCCGTTTTAATTCATGAACAGCATCTATCGTTTTTTCGAAATATTTCCAACTCACCGTATTTTCTGCGCCCAAAGCTGTTTTATGTATTTCGGCATGCGGAGGCGTTGCCGTAATCCCGCACAGATAAACCGACTGAACAAGAAAGGCATCGGATGTGCGAAAAACCGCTCCTACGTTATGCAGGCTTCTCACATTGTCCAAAACAACAATCAGAGGCATTTTCTCGGCCTGTTGAAACTCGTCCGAATTTAAGCGTTTCAGTTCAGTGATTTTCAGCTTTCTCATTGTCTTTCTTTCGATTGAAAGGCCAAGGCATACAATTTCATTTGTTTCAGCATGGAAATCAGACCATTCGAACGAGTCGGAGAAAGATGTTCTTTCAATCCGATAGCATCGATAAAATACAAATCGGCATTCAAAATTTCTTCGGGAGTATGATCGGATAATACTTTAATCAATAAAAACACCATTCCTTTTACGATTACGGCATCGCTTTCTCCTTGAAATATCACTTTACCGTTCCGATAATCCGCCTGCAGCCACACTCGACTCTGACAACCTTCAATCAGGTTGTTCCGGGTTTTGTACTGAGTATCCAAAGGCGGTAATTCGTTTCCCATTTCAATCAAGAGGGAATATTTATCCATCCAATCGTCGAAAGAAGAGAATTCTTCTATTATTTCGTCTTGTATCCGGTTAATTGTTTTCATCTTATTTTTCGTTGTAAACGACTTCCATGACTGTTTGTCCCACGGCTTTCATGGTTTCTTTGCTGACCTCGTCCATTGTATCATTGATTGTATGCCAGTAATCGCCGAATCCGGTCGGATTTTCCGGTTCGTGTTGAATAATATCTATGCAGGGAATTTTGCGAATCCGGTTAATCGGAAGATGATCATCTTCCACGGCGCCTCCGTATTCATTGATAAAATAATTATCCGTTCCGAGTGTTTGAGCCTTTTCCCATACCTTTTTCACGATATGATTGGCGTACAACACGGAGAAGTATTCCCTGTAGAAACGCGCATTTTTTGCACTGACCATATCCAACAAAATTCCGTACAGAGCCGTATAATCGGGAATATGAGGATTCTCGGCCCAATACTTCGAGCCTAAACACCAACCTCTTTCGTATCTCGTATCGAAAGTCGGAGCCCCTCGGTCTTCGGCATCAAAAAGAATGATATCGATTCCGATTGAAGCCCGATTGATTCCCGCTTGGCGAGCAATCTCCAGTAATACACCGCAAGCTCCCGCTCCGTCATTTGCTCCGTCTATCGGTTTATTGTAATTAGCCGGGTCGTGGTCGTGGTCGGCAAAAGGACGAGAATCCCAATGCGCACAAAGCAAAACACGTTTCCGATTATCCGTATTAAACGAAGCTATAATGTTTTTTGCGTCGATGGTTTGTTTATCGTACGTTTGGAGTTTCGCTTCCTGTTCGTACACCTCCGCGCCAAAGCGTTTCAGTTCGGAAACCAAGTAATTACCGCAATCTCTGTGAGCTTGAGTATTGGAAACTCTCGGCCCGAAAGCAACCTGATTAGCCGTATAAACGTAGGCACTGTCTGCATTAAATTCGGGAACGATTATTCGTTCTTCCTTCGTTTTATCTGCAGAAGTTGATTGTGAACTCTGTCTGTTTCCGCAAGAAAACAAGACTGATAAGATTGATGAAATCAATAAAATTTGCTTTGTCATTTTGTATTATATCTTTGAACAATATCCATTACCCGCATCAGGTTTCCTCCCCATATTTTTGCAATATCTTCCTCTGAATAGCCTCTTTTCAAAAGCTCCACGGTTATTTGCGGCATTCCGCCGGCGGTTTTCACATCCGACAAACAACCTCCTCCATCAAAATCGGAACCGATTCCGACATGATTGATTCCGACAGTGCTGACAATATAATCGATATGATCGACAAGGTCTTTACTTGTTGCCTTGTGATCGTTTCTCAGAAAATAAGTGTACAAACAGACTTGAATCACACCTCCCTTTTCCGCAATGGCTTTCATCAACGGGTCGGATATGTTACGCGGATGGTTTCGGAGGGCTTTCACCGAAGAATGAGAGGCTATTATCGGAAACTCACTTATTTCCAAGACATCCCAAGAGGTTTTTTCCGATGTATGGGAAATATCGACCATTATCCCCAGTCGATTCATTTCCCGAACAACTTCTTTTCCGAATTCGCTCAGTCCGTTGTGTTCCGAGTTTCCGTTAAGAGCCGAATCACAAATATCATTATCTCCGTTGTGGCATAGCGTGATGTAAGCGATTCCCTTATCGGCCAATTTTTGAATATTCGACAAGTCTTTCCCTATGGCGTATCCATTTTCGACTCCCAGGAAGATGGCTTTTTTACTTTCCTTTTTCAATCGCTTCAAATCATCCGTTGTTCGGGCGATGCCGGCGATATCCTTGTTTCTATCTACTTGATTGATGATTTCATTCAGAATAGACTCAGCTTTTTTAACTGCTCTTTGAGACGCCTGACTATCTCTTTTTCCTTGTTTCAGGTAGGCAACCATAAATGTTGCATCCAAATAACCTTCCTGCATTTTCGGAATATCGACTTGTATCCGGTGGTTCACGGGATTCTTTTTTTCTGCAACGCTTCCCTCCGGTTCAATCGAGATTGTTTTATTGTTTTGCCCGATATTTATTCCGTAGCGAAAATACATCGGTGTATCGCAATGCGAATCAATGGTATAAATTCGTTTATGTATTTCTTTTGCGGCCTGATATAATCCGGCTTCTTCGACAACGTGATTGAACAGTCTTTTCATTGTATCGTTTTCCGCGACGGCCATATTTTCGGGATGCCATTGCACGCCTACAATCGACTTTCCTTCCGAGGATTCAATGGCTTCATTTAAGCCGTCATCCGACCATGCAACTGCTCGAAATCCGTCGGCAACCGTTTTAACCGCCTGATGATGAAAAGAATTGACAAAAGTTTCAGCAGTTCCCAATAGGGTATGCAACCCGGATTCATTCGAAATAACTACTTTGTGCGTTCCGGTTTCTCTGGCTTCGGATTGATTGTGATTAATCTTCGATTGAGGAAATTGGTCGGGAATGTCTTGTATAAGATTTCCTCCGAATGCAACATTAATTACTTGATGTCCCCGACAGATTCCAAGAATGGGAATATTTCTTTCCGATGCTCTCCGAACCAATTCGATATCGTATTCGTCACGTTCCGGCTCGACGGTTTCAACGGAAGGATGTAGTTCTTCATTAAAAAAAGAGGCATGAATATCACCGCCTCCCGATAAAATCAAGCCATCGATTCGGGATAAAACATTATTCAACACATGCGAATGGCCGGTAAGCGGAATTAAAACAGGAGTTCCCCCTGCATTAATGACCGCATTTACATACGCGTCAGAAATACAGGAGGAACTATTTTTATGATTAACCGATAAACCAATCAGTATATTAAGCATCAATATTAGCGTAAGTTGCATTTTCTTCAATAAATTCGCGACGAGGAGCAACTTCTTCGCCCATCAACATGGCAAATACCCTATCGGCATCCGCTGCGTTTTCGATAGAGACTTGCCTTAATGTTCTGTTTTCCGGATCCATTGTTGTATCCCACAATTGATGAGCGTTCATTTCTCCCAAACCTTTATAGCGTTGAGTATGTACTTGGTTCTCGTTTCCGTCGGCATATTTATCGATAAAAGATTGTCGTTGTTGGTCGGTCCAGCAGTATTCTTCCGTTTTCCCTTTCCTCATCAGATAAAGAGGAGGAGTGGCAATATAAATATACCCTTTCTCAATCATCTCGCGCATGTGACGGAAAAAGAATGTAAGAATCAAAGTAGCAATGTGACTTCCATCAACGTCGGCATCGGTCATGATAATCACTTTATGGTAACGCAGTTTACTCATGTTCAAAGCCTTGCTATCTTCTTCTGTTCCTACGGTTACACCCAAAGCGGTGTAAATATTTCTAATTTCCTGACTTTCCAATACTTTGTGAGGCATTGCTTTTTCCACATTCAATATTTTTCCTCTCAGCGGAAGAATCGCTTGGAATTTTCTGTCGCGACCTTGTTTTGCCGTTCCGCCGGCAGAATCTCCCTCCACAAGGAAGATTTCACATTTTTCCGGGTCTTTATCCGAACAATCAGCCAATTTACCCGGCAATCCGCCTCCGGAAAGAGGCGATTTACGTTGAACCATTTCCCGCGCATGACGAGCTGCGTGACGAGCAGTTGCTGCCAAAATCACTTTATCGACAATGATTTTTGCTTCTTTCGGATGTTCTTCCAAATAATTTCCCAAAGCTTCTCCCACAGCTTGGTCAACAGCACCGGTCACTTCATTGTTTCCCAATTTCGTTTTTGTCTGCCCTTCAAACTGAGGCTCTTGTACTTTGATTGAAATAACAGCCGTTAAACCTTCCCGAAAATCATCGCCGCTGATTTCGACTTTCACCTTTTCCAGCAATTTGGAATCTTCCGCATACTTTTTCAATGTACGGGTTAACGCTCTGCGAAAACCGGCAACGTGCGTTCCGTGTTCAATCGTATTAATATTGTTCACATAAGAAGAAATACTTTCGTTGTAGGAGGTATTGTAAGTCATGGCAACTTCCACCGGAATGCCTTGTTTTTCAGTAATAATATGAATCACATCATTTCCTATCAGAGGCTCTTTCGCTGCATCAATAAATCGTACAAATTCACTCAAGCCTACTGAAGAATAAAACACTTCTCTTTTAAATTCTCCGGCTTCGTTCACTATTCTTCTATCGACTAAAATCAACTTTACTCCGGCATTCAAGAAAGCCAATTCACGCAAGCGGGAAGCAAGTATATCATATTTATATTCGGTAACGGTGAATATGGAAGAATCCGGTTTGAATGTGATGATTGTTCCCTGGCTTGATGTTTCTCCTACGATGCGTAATTCCGTCGTCGGTTTTCCGCAGCTGTATTCTTGAGAATATACTTTTCCTTCCCGATGAACATCCGCACGTAAATAAGTAGAAAGTGCGTTTACGCACGACACTCCTACTCCATGCAATCCTCCGGAAACTTTATAAGAATCTTTATCAAATTTACCGCCGGCGTGAAGTACGGTCAACACGACTTCCAATGCCGACTTTTTTTCTTTTTCATGATAACCAACCGGAATCCCGCGACCATCGTCTTTTACTGTAATGGAGTTATCTTCGTTGATAATGACTTCTATATTCTCGCAGAAACCCGCCATTGCTTCATCGATTGAATTATCAACAACTTCGTATACCAAGTGATGTAATCCTTTTTGACTGATATCACCGATATACATAGCCGGGCGTTTTCTTACGGCCTCTAAACCCTCCAACACTTGGATACTCTCT